>JALZID010000080.1 GCA_030860485.1 Pseudomonadota bacterium
ACCACCCCTCGCGGGATTGCCCTTGCCTTCGGCTAGTAGTTGCATTTGTCCTACAATAGGACATTACCGGTACTCCTACAGGGGACTTTCACCCCATAAGTTCATGCCCATGTCGGGCGTACACAAGGCACTGCACCGGACGCGCCAAAAAGCGGCGCGCCGGTGAGCTTGGTCGTTAGGCATCACGGTCATGGATCTTAACGCAGCGTTTTTGATTGGCGGCATGGCGCCTCTCGCAGCTTTGTAAGGACTTTCATGGACAACCTTTCTGACTTCACCTGTTTTGAGTTCATCCATGCCGGCGCACAGAAATCCGTCTATCGCCAGGGCAAGGGTCCAGCGGTCGTCGTCATGCACGAGGTGCCGGGTATCACAGCCGAGGTGGCCCGCTTCGCGCGGAAGGTCGTCGGAGCGGGCATGACGGTGTTTATGCCCCGGCTGTTCGGCAGGGTAGGCGCCAAGACGAATCCGGCCGAGCGCGTATGGCAGCTCGGGCGCGTGTGCATTAGCCGCGAGTTTGCCTGCCTTGCCGAGAACCGGGCCAGCCCCATTACCGATTGGCTCCGCGGGCTCGCGAAACACGCTTACGACGAGATCGGCGGCCGTGGTGTCGGCGTGGTCGGTATGTGCGTCACCGGGAACTTCGCGCTGACCATGACGCTCGATCCATGGGTGATCGCGCCTGTGCTCGGGCACCCGTCGTTCCCGCTTCCCGTCACCCGTGCGAAGGCCGCAGCTGTCCACGCCACGCCAGAGGCGATGGACAACGCGCGACGCCGCATTGACGAGGAGGGGCTGCGCTTTCTCGGTGTGCGCTTCCACGGCGACACGCTGTTTTGCCGACCGGCGCGCTTCGCCACGCTGCGGCGTGAGCTTGGCAATGGCTTCGAGGCCATCGAGCTGCCGGCAGAGTCGGCCAATCCGGCCCCCGAGCCCCCGCACAGCGTGCTCACCATAGGTCTCATCGATCGCGAGGGCGAACCGACGCGGGCGGCTGTCGACCGTGTACTGGGCTTCTTGTGGGAGCGGCTCGAGCCTGGAGACGGAACGTCGACGGGCCAAGCGCCCGCCTAAGGGTCGCGGGCCCAGCCCAGCTTCATTTGGATCAACGGCATGACTACATCGGCGACCCACCCTTATCTGGGGATACGGCTCAATCATTGGCAATCTCTTTTGGAACTTCCATGATGCCTAACACCGCGCTCGAGAGCGACGCGATTCGGCGCTGTGCGTCTCATGCGCGCCTCAACGCGAACGTTAGGCCGCGTTCCTTCGAGGGACGAGAAGCATGTGCGGATGTTAATCTCGATGGGCTTACTTTATGGAGAACAGAAATGCAATACAAAGTACCAATGCTCGCTACCGCTGCAATTAGCGCTCTGCTAGGCGCAGCTATTTCCACAGGCATCAGCAATTCCGAAGCGCAGCCCCCTGGCCCTAAACAATTCCAGTTTGCTTTAACGGGAACGTCCGAAGGAACGCCTAAAATGAAACGCTACGAGGACCTCGAATATGGGATAGTCTGTTACATGGGCGGAATGACTTTCGGTTGCGCGAAGAAGTAAGGGGTAAACGTATCTGGCGCCTGGTTCGCGGTAAGATGGTCCGATCGGCGCATGTATCGCGGGAGTGTCGGGCCTAACAACCGCTCCGAGAGGGACGCCGCAAAAAAGCGCGGCGCCCCTCAAGCGGAGCGTTAGACGGGAAAGGACGAAGTTATGAAAACTATGAGCAAAAGGTTCAGAACGTTACTTGGCGGGGGATTAATCCTTCTCTTCTCCCTCGTCGCGATCAGCTACGCAGGGGCACAAACCTGCGTTCAACCCCCTTCGGGTCTAGTCAGCTGGTGGCCGGGGGATGGGAACGCTGACGACATCCAGAACGGCAACGACGGCACGCTGCAAAACGGCGCGACGTTTGCGGCGGGCATGGTGGGCCAGGCATTTAGCTTTGATGGCGTGGATGACTATGTGGACTTGGGAAATTGGTTCAACCTGCAAACCTTCACTATCGACTTGTGGGTCAAGGCCGGCGCCTCTCAAGTTGCCTTTGCTGACATTATTGATAACAATCACAACGATTTCCGGAGCTGGGTCGTGCAATACGACAACGTTGGTAGCCAATATCACTGGGGTGCGGCTACCGGCGGATCGTGCTGTGTAGGCTTCGCCTTGACCCCCGGCGTCTGGCAGCACCTGGCCATTACCCGAGACCCTAATCACGTGAGCCGAGTGTACCTGGATGGCGCGTTGGTGGGCTCAGCAGCAGGTGCTGGCCCTATAGCCTACGACGGCACTCAATTCCTGCGGCTGGCTCGCTGGGGCGGTGGCGGACGGAATTGGGACGGGCAGCTAGATGAGGTTGAAATCTACAACCGAGCCCTCTCCGAAAAAGAGATCAAGGCGATCTTCGACGCTGGCAGTGTGGGTAAGTGCAAAGTTATTGTTGTAATCGACATCAAACCTGGCGAATTCCCGAATGACATTAACCCGCGCAGTAGGGGGAGAATCGATGTAGCCATTCTGACCACAGACGCTACGGACAACACGACTGCCTTTGACGCCACGACGGTGGATCCGGACACAGTTCGTTTTGGTCGGACTGGCACTGAGGCCGCTCCAGTTCAAGATACCCCCGAGGATGTTGACGTTGACGGCGATGGAGATATTGATCGCGTCCTCCAGTTCAATACGCAGGCCACAGGCATCCTGTGTGGCGATACCTCTGCCACCCTCACAGGCCAAACCTTTGACGGGCAAACGATCCACGGGACGGATTCGATCCAGACGGTGGGGTGTAAGTAAATAAGTAAGGGCAGAGCAATAATTGACAGTGGTCGCCTAACTAACCATCGCGTGGAGTGGGACGCGCCAAAAAGTGGCGCGCCCCTCACGCAGGTCGTTAGACGGCATTGTGAGGCGCGCGGTGGTCCCTAGAAGGAAGACATGATGCCGCAGACGGCGATCTTCGGGCCTGTGTTCGCAACGGTGTTTCTGACGTTCCTTGTCTGGGTATACATGTACATCCGTCGCATCAGTTTCTTGACGAGGAATAAGATCAACCCGAAGGATCTAGCCGTCCCCGGTGCGCTGGGTCAGCTCTCGCCCCCATAGGTTGCCAATCCATCGGACAACCTGAAGAACCTCTTCGAGATTCCGGCGATCTTCTATGCGCTCGCGCTATATCTGTTCGTCACAAGCCAAGTCGACGCAGCATACCTAACCGCCGCATGGATCTTCGTTGCTTTTCGCGCGCTTCATAGCGTTGTCCACTGCACAGTCAACGTCGTAATGCTGCGGTTCTACCTTTACCTCATATCTACGCTGGCCGTGTGGTTCATTGCGGGTCGTGCAGCGCTCCACTATCTCGGATCCTAGGCACGGTCATGGAAGAAATGCGACTGCCGTCTAACGTGGGGGCTTCACTCGGACGCGCCAAACAGCGGCGCGCCGGTGATCGCGGTCGTTGGGCCGTGAAAAGCACATGAGCCCGGTGAACGAAGGGAACCGCATCGCTCGCGAAAAGAGCTGGCCGAGAGACGGTAATCGGTGACCGAATACCGTCGTAACGGGCATCCGGGAGTCACCTGGTTTTTCACGGTGAAATCTAGCCGAGCGACACGGGAATCGGCTCCAGCGGATTGATATGTTGCGAACTGCGTTTCGTAGCGTTCGGGCCTCTTCCGCCTGGAAGCGGTCGTGATCCCCGGTGCTGTGGGCGAGGGTAGCCTCTCACCTCGCCAACCCGCAGGGCGAAGCATGGCGGCTCTCTAACGGCGTTTTCTGGGAGCTCATAATCTATCCGGCGCCTTCACCGTCGATACCGACTACCAAGGCTTCTGCTTTCATGCTTGTGAAGCCCAACGGCTGGCATATCCAGACGGCGAGCCGCGAAGCGGCGGGTTTGCCGTCGGTGTTGATGCCATTGTTAGCCCTTGCGATATTTCAGGAAGCGAATAGGGCGCTGCTACCTCGTCACCGGCCGAGATCGAGGAACTCAAGAGCGCTCGAGAAGGCGAGGCCGGGCATCGGGCCGCCCTCGATTGCGAAGACGCGACGACCGCGGGAGACGACCCCGAGCCCGTGGCGGGGAGTCAGCATCGAAGGGAGTCTGCGCCAGCGGCCCGTCTTCGGGTTCAGGATCTCGACCTCTCCGATCGTGCTGTCGCCCTCGGCCAGCTGCTCGCCGCCGGCGGCGACGATGCGGCCTCCGACGACCGCGGCTTGGAAGCCGCTGCGCGGGACCTGAACGGGCCGCAGCCTCTTCCAGCGGCGCGTATCGGGGTCGTAGCGCTCGACGACATCGAGATTGAGTCCGCCGGCCCGCCCGGCAATCACGTACAGCTTGCCGTCCACCGCAGCAGCCCCGATGTGCT
>JALZID010000081.1 GCA_030860485.1 Pseudomonadota bacterium
AGGCGTTGCAAAACCGGCTGGCGTTTCTGATCCACGGCGAGACCGAATGGGAGACCCGGCAGGTGCCGGAATTGGCGGCCAAGGCCGGCGCTTGGCTCCAGCACAAGGCGGCGCTGCTCGTGCCGGATGTTATCGATCAGGGCGAAGAGCCGTTCATCAAGCCCTACATGGTCGAGATGGCGGACCACCATTTTGAGATCGACAGCTCCCGCGCGCGCACGCTCTTAGGCTGGGAGCCTAAGCATTCGTTGCACGAGACGCTGTCCAAGATGGTCGAGGCACTTCACGCCGATCCGCTGGGGTGGTATCACGAGCACGACCTCACCCCGCCCGTTTGGCTCAAGGAGGCAGAACAACAGCAGATCCCCGGCGATCGACTGCTGCGCAGCCACGAGGCGTCTCTGGGCGAGGCGCGCGCCGGCAGCCGGTGGGCGCATTTCGCGAACATGGGTCTCGGGGCCTGGCTGATAACAAGCCCTCCCATGCTTGCCTACGGGGATGCCGCGATGGTTTGGAACGACATCGCAAGCGGGACCGCGGTGATGATCCTCGCATTGCTGTCGCTGTCGAGCCGCATGAGCTGGGCACGGTTCGCTACTGCCGCCACCGGGATCTGGCTCCTGTTCGCGCCGCTGGTGTTCTGGACGCCGAGTGCAGCGGCCTATCTCAACGATACGCTGGTCGGCACCTTGGTGATCGGCTTCGCGCTCCTCTTGCCGCCCGTACCCGGCGTGAGCCCCGTCGCGCTGGCGAGCGGGCCGGATATTCCGCCGGGCTGGGACTTCAACCCTTCCGGCTGGCTACAGCGCCTGCCGATCATCGCGCTGGCCTTTGTCGGCCTGTTTGTGTCGCGCTACCTCGCGGCTTTCCAGTTGGGTCATATCGACTCCGCATGGGATCCGCTCTTCGGTGACGGCACCGAGCGGATCATCACCTCCGAGGTTTCCAAAGCCTGGCCGGTTCCCGACGCAGGACTCGGGGCCGTGACGTACATCCTCGAGATCCTCACCGGCTTCTTCGGCGACCGGCGGCGCTGGCGCACCGCGCCCTGGGTGGTGATCCTCTTCGGCCTCATGATCGTTCCCTTGGGCGCGGTCAGTATTTTCTTCATCATCATTCAGCCGATCGTCATCGGCACTTGGTGCACGCTGTGCTTGGTCGCCGCGGTGGCGATGCTGCTGCAGATCCCGTATTCGTTTGACGAGCTGCTTGCCTCCTGCCAGTTCCTGCTCGAGCGCCGGCGCCAGGGTCAATCGCTCCTGCGGGCGTTCTTGTTCGGTGACACTATCGAGGGCGGCAGCGAAGGTCCGAGAGACGAGTTTGCGGCGCCGGCGCGCACCGTGATCAGGGAAAGCTTGGGTGGAGGGGTCAACCTGCCGTGGAGCCTGGCCGCTTCGCTGGGGGTCGGGATCTGGCTCATGTGTACCCGGCTCAGCTTCGGCACCATAGGTGCGCAAGCAGACAGTGATCACCTGCTGGGCGCGCTGATCATCACCGTATCGATCTCCGCGCTGGCCGAAATGGCGCGGCCGCTGCGCTTCATCAATATATTGCTCGGGATCGCGCTGATCGGCGCGCCGTTGCTCTTCGATGGCGGTACGCCGCTCGCGGACTGGGCCGGGGCACTCGCGGGGGTTTTATTGATCGTGTTGTCCATCCCGCGCGGCACGGTGCGAAACCATTACGGAAGCTGGAATAGGGCCATCGTTTAGGGACTCGTGCTAGCCCGGATTTCTCGCCGAGTTGATGGGGTGCGCGCCGCCGAGCAGGCGTAGCACTAAGCGCGGCACGGCGACGATCACCGTTTGCCCCTGTGGGCGCACTGCCTCTAGCCAATTGCGGCGGCGTCCAATCGACGCTCGACCCAGCAGGGCGCGGCGCCGAGCGCATCGTCGAAATCTTCTGGTGGATGACCGGAGGAGCCGCCGTCATCTGGACTGCCGTCATCGCTCTCGCGATCTATGCCTTCCGGAAACACCGGGGGGCGAGATTCGGCCGATCAAGATTCCGCAGCGCGTGTCTCGGCGGCTTTCCGTGCGGCCTCGGAACGTTTGGCTGGCCCCTTGGTTCGCCCGGCTTTCTTCGCCGCCGCCGATCGATCTGTCTTTGTCCTCTTCGCGGCCGCGGATCGCGCTTGCTTCGAGAGTGCTTCGGATGAAGCAGCTTTTCGGCCTTCACGTTGCAAGGCCGTTCTCGTCGCCCCCGATCGTTTCGCCGCAGGCTTGCTCTCTGCAGCTTTCTTTCCCTTCTTGAGGTCGCGCTTTGCTGCCTCTCGCGTTTTCTCGGAAGTCTTCCCTTTTCTGGGGGCGGGCAGTTTGACTCCCGCGCGCCTCGCCTTGGACAAGCCGATCGCGATCGCCTGTTTTGTTGAACGCGCGCCGTGCTTGCCTTCGCGGATGTGTTCCATCTCTTCGCGTACGAACTCGCCCGCCTGCGTCGATGGAGCCTTGCCCTCCTCTTTGTCCTTGTGCGCTCGCGCGATGGTTTTCTTCTCGGGCATGCTGTTCTCCTTCATTCAAGGTCAATAACGGATGCACCGTAAGTCTTGGCTTGGCCAACACTCGAAAGTTCGCGCCCCGGGTATTTCAAGAGCATTCGCGCGGCTCTGGGGGTTTTGAGACTGCTAACCGCTCAGGCCGCAACGGCGCCGGATTTCGGTGACCGGTAATTCCTTGCCAGACTCAATCGATACAGCAACGGCAAGTTCCTGGCCGAAAAGTGGTTCGCGGGTCTTCAGGTGGTTCTCCAATACCTCCAGGTCGGCTTCGGACGGATCGTCACCCTGCCGCAGGCGCCGGCCTACGCGTTCCCGCAACTCTGCTTCATCAGCATGCGTTTCTATGATCAGAAACGGCAGGTGTTTTGCGCCAGCAAGCGCGCGGAATCTTGCACGCTGAGCCGCTTGCAGGAAGGTCGCGTCCACGATCACGCCAAAGCCGCTGTCGATGATTGCCCCCGAGAGCTGCAGCAGACGATCGTACACGGCGTCGCGCGCCGATACGCTGTAACGCTCCCGGTTGACGCCATAGCCGTCGCGCCCGCGCTCCACGTCGGAGCGAAGCCAGATCGCACCGAGGGCATCGGCGAGTTGCCGACTGATCGTGGACTTGCCAGATCCCGTGACTCCGTGGTTGATCGCCAAATAGGGCTTGGGCGCCTGCGTGTAGCGTTCGGCCAGGCTCGCGTAGCTTCGATATTGATCGAGGATGGCGTGCTGTTTATCGTTTTGCTCGACGCGGATGCAGGCAATCTTGGCGCGCACCACGGCGCGATAGACCTGATAGAAACGCAGCAGCAGGATCCCGCCGTAATCGCCGCTTTCGTGCAGGTAGGCATTGAGCGCGCGATTGGCCTTTCCGGGCGCACCCCGATCGTCGAGATCCATAATCAAGAATGCGAGTTCGCTCATAACGTCGATCCAGCGCAGCGCATCGTTGAATTCGACGCCGTCGAAGATCGTCGGCTCGCCGTTAAGTTGCACTATATTATTCAGGTGCAGATCGCCATGGCATTCGCGAATATAGCCCCCGGCCTTGCGTTCGGTCAGCGCGTGCACGAGCCTTTGGTACTGCCGCCCGGTCCACCTCTCGAGGCGCGCAAGTTGCGACAACAGCTTGCCGTCGGTCAGCAAAAGGCGCAGTTGTTCAAAGTTTTCATGCATGGGCGCCAGCACTGATTCCGGCTTGCCGAAAGGTGTGTGCTCGCCGGCCGTTTCGATCTCTCCGTGAAAGCGAGCGAGCCGGCGCGCGACATGTTCGATCGCTTCGACTTCAAGCCGGCCGCGCTCCAGCAAATGGCTCAGCAGATCGTCCTGTGAAAACTGCCGCATCTTGACCGCGTACTCGATGGGCCGGCCGCTCGCGCCGACCTCCGGTCGATCCGCGCTGCCGGTAATGGTGACAACTGCCAGATAAAGATCCGGCGCCAAGCGGCGGTTTAAGCGCAACTCCTCCAGACAGAAATGTTCGCGCCGCCCGAGCGTCCCATAATCGACAAAGCCTAAATCCAGCGGTTTTTTGATCTTGTAGGCATAGCGGCCGGTAAGCAACACGGACGAAATATGTGTCTCGACCAGCTTGATCTGATCGACTGGATGCGGATAGGGCGCAGGTTGCTGTAGCGCCCTGACGAGCCGCGCGTGCAGATCGATCTCCCGTCTCGAGGTGGGAAGGTGGGGATCGGACTCAGCGCTCATGGTTCGGGTGGGATACCGGAGCGATCTACTGCCGTGCCGCAATGGAAACTATAAGAGCAAGCACCCTGTTGGAGGCGTTCAATTCTATGTAGCCATATTCGGTCTCCTTTGAAATGCGGAAGAAAGGCGACGAGATGCCTCGCGCGTGTAGATCGATGGCTTGCGTATTTTTACGGATGCGCACGGCATAGCCTGTTCTTATGCTCAGAACGATTGCGAAAGTAAACGCCTCAGTAGGGCCAATGCCAGTCGCGTACCTCAGGCATGTCCTCCCCATAGCGGGTAATGTAGGCCTGGTGCTCGATCAGGCGGTCGCGAATGTACTGCTTGAAATAAGCCACGCGAGAGCCAAGCCTGGGCACGGTCCAGTACATCGCCGAACAGATGAAAGCGATCCAGATCGTTGCGCACCGCCATGTCGCTCCGCGCCCCGATCGGTGCTGGCCCATTCCCAGATGCCTACACCCGCCGAGCAGTGCTTGATGGCGGCTTCCATACCGAGCCATTGAGGCTGTGGCTGCTTGCCGGCGATAATCACGTTGACAAAATTGCGCGAGCGCAGGCACCGGTCGGTAATGCAGAGTAGCGTGTTCGCGTCCGGGGCCAGATAAACGCGGATGATGTCGGCCTTCTTGTTCACCACATGGTCGATGAAACCGGGGTCCTGGTGCGAGAAGCCGTTGTGGTCCTGGCGCCACACGTGGGAGGTCAGCAGGTAATTCAATGACGCGATGGGACGGCGCCACGGGATCTCTTTGCTAGTGACCTTCAACCATTTTGCGTGTTGGTTGAACATAGAGTCGACGATGTGGATGAAGGCCTCGTAGCAGGAAAGTCCATGCCGACCGGTGAGCAGATAGCCTCGAGCCAGCCCTCGCACGTGTGCTCGGAGAGGATCTCCATCACACGCCCGTCCACGGCGAGGTGATCGTCCTCGGGTAGCGTCTCGGCGAGCCACGTGCGATCGGTCGCCTCGAACAGTGCGTCGAGCCGGTTCGATGTGATCTCGTCGGGACCCATGATGCGGAAGTTACGCGCTTCATGATTGAGCTTGATCACGTCCCGGAGATAGACCCCCAGCACACGCGTGCTCTCGCCGAGAGCCGCCCCCGGCGCGTGCACGGCCACGGCATAGTCGCGAAAGTCGGGCAGCCGCAGGAGCAGGCCGCCGTTCGCGTGCGGGTTCGCACCCATACGCCGGCCACCCTTTGGCGCGAGCTCACGCAGCTTTTCGAACGACGTCCCGTTTGCATCAAACAATTCCTCGGGGCGGTAGCCTCGCATCCATTGTTCGAGAAGCTTGAGGTGGCCGGGTTTGGTCGCAAGCTCGGCGAGCGGTACCTGATGAGATCGCCAGTAGCCTTCCGTCTTCTTTCCGTCGACCTCCTTGGGCCCGGTCCAACCCTTCGGGGTCTTCAAAATGATCATCGGCCAGCGCGGGCGCGTCGTGTCGCCGCTCGCACGCGCGTGCTGCTGAATCGCCTTGATCTCGGCGATGGCGGTATCGAGGGTTGCGGCCATCTTCTGGTGCATGGCAGAGGGATCGGAACCCTCGACGAAACAAGGCTGGTAGCCGTAGCCGATAAACAATGCCTCCAGTTCCCTGGGTGGGATGCGGGCGAATACGGTCGGGCTCCCGATCTGGTAGTCATTGAGATGCAGAATCGGCAGCACCGCGCCATCGGTCCATGGGCTTAGGAACTTGTTCGAGTGCCACGCGGTAGCCAGCGGTCCGGTCTCGGCCTCGCCGTCGCCGACGACGCAGGCGACGATGAGATCCGGGTTGTCGAAGGCGGCTCCGAAGGCTTGAGCGAGCGAATACCCGAGCTCGCCGCCTTCATGGATCGAACCGGGCGTTTCAGGTGCCGCGTGGGAAGGCACGCCCCCGGGAAACGAAAATTGCTTGAAAAGATGCCGCATGCCGGTGGCATCCTGCGGTACCCTCGGATAGAACTCGCTATAGCTGCCCTCGAGCCAGGTGTTGGCAACCAGTGCCGGGCCGCCGTGGCCGGGTCCCGCGACATAGATCATGTTGAGATCATGCGCTTTGATGATGCGGTTCAGATGCACGTGGATGAAGTTGAGCCCCGGGGCGGTACCCCAGTGGCCGAGCAAGCGAGATACGCACCGATATACTTGCGCGCTCGATAGCAGTAAAGATCCACGGCTTGCCGCGCCGCCTCGGAAGGCGCTGCCAGCAAGGTACGCATATCATCGCTCAGACCGGAGACGCCCAACAGCCCCGATTCCCGATTGAGAAGACGCTCGAGCGCGTCCGGCTTGAGTCCCGTCGTCCGCTGCAGAAAGACTAGCAGCCCCGGATCCACATCGCCGCAGCGTGTGGCCATCACCAAACCTTCCACCGGGGAAAAACCCATGGAAGTATCCACCGGCCTACCATCGCGCGTCACCGTAATGGAACAACCTGATCCGAGCTGCAAGGCTGATGACGCGACTTTTCGTAGCGCCGCTCAGCTCCCGCCAGCGCCGCCACAGGGCCTCGTGCGCCAGGCCGTGGAATCCGTAACGGTGCAGGCCATACGTCTCGCATAGCGAACGGGGCAAGGCATAGGTCGCCGCGACGTGGGGCAGCTCCGCATAAAAGGCGGTATCAAGGACCGCCACTTGTGAAACCGCCCTACCCATGGCTTCACGACACGCCCGGATCCAAGCGAGCGCCGGCGGATTATGAAGGCGCAAGCGCAGTAAGACGCTCGATGTCTGCTTTGACCGCATCATCTAAAATGCACGCATGCGTGAGCGCTTTGCCGCCATGTACGATACGGTGAGCCACCGCCAAGAAGTCACCGAGCCCCCACTCACCGAGGATCTGCGCCAGCACCGTACGGGCCTCGCTGGGACCGTGCTCGCCGTGGTACGTGGCAATGCGTCGCGGTTCGGAACTGTCGACTCCATAGCCTGCCAACAGCCTGCCAACAGCCTGCCAACCGGATCGAAGAGCTCCCGGCGTTGATGGCCAATGCGTTAGCGACGATGAGTCGCACGCTTTGTTCGAATGCATGAGCAACCCCTGTGCCGCGTAAAACGACCGGGACTAAATCCTGTGTTCCAGTGCCAGGGCCGTTGCAACGAGCGTTTTTCGCCGTCGTGACGAGCAAGGATGTGCCGGTAAGACTTACAGGAACCGGTAATTCTTACGGGCCATGGCCGAGAACACACAGAGTCCGGGGCAAATAATGCATCGGTTTAGGAAAGATGGGCGCGAACATGGCGAGACGCTTGCGCGCGGGCAGACACCGATGCGTCGTCTTCGATCTCGACGCCGGCGCAGAGGCTGGCGACTTCAATCGCGGAGCTCGTCGGTCGACTCGAGCCGCCCCGTGTGGCGTGGGCGATGGTCCTGCACGCGCCGCGCTGGAACCCGAGGACTCGGTCGCGGTACACGCGGGCTCGCCCGATGCCATGCTGCAACCAAGACTTGACCCCCGACGGGGGATAAGCTGGTAAAAATTGCGGTTCTTCTGTATCGATCTCTGACCGATGAGAGGCGCAGGTCGGTGTATGTGGCTGAATGCACTCCGGACGTTCTCTATGGTATGGACGTTGCCGATTTACTCGGGCTCAGGTCAAGGCCTGAAATCACAGTACCAAACCTGACAGATCCCAACAGGAGGAGCTGAAATGCAAATAAAAGCCATCGATATCATCGAGTCCAGAGACGAGCGTCCGAGCAGCGGCGCAAGACGCGCGATGATGAGGTCGGCGCGGTGCCCGTCGCGGAGAACGATAGGCTGCTTGGGATGGTGACCGACCGCGATATCGTGCTACGCGCCGTAGCGGAAGGTGCGGACATGGGCAGCTATACGGCGCGCCAGGTGATGTCGCCCAACATCCTATACTGCTTCGGTGATCGGTCCCCTGAAGAGGTGCTGCGAAAAATGAGCGAGAACCAAGTGCCACGGCTGCCGGTGTTAAATCGTGCCAAGCGCTTGGTAGGTATGGTTTCCCTGGGAGATCTGGCTCAGCATAGCCCTGCCGCGCTGGCGGGCGAAGCGCTCAAGGGGATCTCTAGGACCGGCGCATAAACGGCCCCATGGGATATCTGATCCGTTCGATGCCGCTGGGAGACAAGGGTCAGAGAACATGAGTCGCTACCAAGATAGACGCCATGCCGGGCGGGTGCTCGCATCCGCCCTCATCAACTATGCGGGACGATCGGACGTCACCGTGCTGGCCCTGCCGCGCGGCGGGGTTCCCGTCGCCTACGAGGTCGCCAGGCAACTGGGCGCGCCCTTGGATGTCTTGGTCGTCCGCAAGCTCGGAGTGCCGGGCCACGAGGAGCTGGCGATGGGCGCGCTCGCTTCTGGAGACGTGCAGGTAATGAACGAGGAGGTGGTCTCGGCGCTCGGCATTTCCCAGGGCGCCATCGCCGCGGCTGTATCTGAGGAGAGCCGGGAGCTTAGGCGGCGCGAGCGAACCTACCGCGGTGAGCGGCCACCCTTCGACGTCTCGGGCAGGACCGTCATCCTGGTCGACGATGGGCTAGCGACCGGCTCGACGATGCGCGCGGCGGTGGCCGCCTTAAGGCAGCGCGGGCCGGAACGCGTCGTGGTCGGTGTACCGATCGCAGCGCCATCGACCTGCAAGGAACTCGCCTCCGAAGTGGACGACATCGTATGTGCGGCGACTCCTGAGCCCTTCTACGCGGTGGCGCTTTGGTATGCGGACTTCCCCCAGACGACGGACCAGGAGGTGCGGGAGCTGCTGGAGGCGGCTTGCCACCGATCGGCGCGAGAGTACGCCTCCGCGCCAGTAGAGGGGCCGTGAGTGCAGGCGAGTGTGGCGGGCAGGAATGACGAGGTGCTGGCCCGGGCGGTGGCCGACACAGCCCAGCCCTTCACCGGCTCGATGGAGGATTTCGAACCGCTCCTCGATCCTCATCGGAACGGCGCGCTGTGTGCTCATCGGAGAGGCGACATGGCCGACACGCTGGACGCGCTCGTTGCACACTTGCGCCGGCGTCTGGAGACGCCGAAGATCGTAGTCTGGGCCCACAACTCGCACGTCGGCGATGCCCACGCCACGGAGATGGGGGATGCGGGTGAGTGCAATATCGGCCAGCTCGTCCGCGAGCGCCATGCTGGCGATGCGGTCCTCATCGGCTTCAGCACCTACATGGGGGGTGGTCTACAAGCCAGAAACGGAGCGGCTGAGCCACTACTTTCACGTTCGATTACGTCAGCAATTCGACGCCATTATGCACATCGATAGGACTCGTGCCCTCGAGCCGCTCGAGCGGACCGCGGCATGGGAGCGGGGCGAGAAGCCAGAAACCTTCCCGACCGGAATGTGACATGCACTGGCTTATGGAAAAGCGCAGCGGAGCACGGCGAGTGCAGCTCCAAGTCGATATTCTTGTCCATGGAACGCTGCTCTTTTGGGAGCCACCGCTTTGGGAGCGGCCGGAGTACCTGCGGATAAATGGATAATCTGGGAGCAGGAATGATGCAACTTCCGATGCAGATCGCCTTTCGCAATATGGATCCTTTCCGCTGCGGTGGAAGCACGGGTCCGTGAAGAAGCGGAGAAACTCTGCGTTTTACGATCGCATTATGGGATGCCGCGTCATGGTCGAGGTCCCACATAGGCATCGTCAACGCGGCAAACGCTTTCATATCAGGATCGATCTGACCGTCCCGCGCGGCGAGATCATCGTCAAACAGGAGCCGAGCGTGCATAGCGCCATCCAGCAGGCTGAGCATGAAAAGGGCAAGAAAGATCAGGAGACCGCGACGCCGCACAAGGACATTTACGTCGTCATTCGTGACGCATTCAAAGCGGCTCGCCGGAAACAGGAGCGGAGCGGTCAAGCATCACGAAGCGGCGCCGCACGGCCGCATCAGCAAGCTCTACCCCGAAGAAGCTTATGGCTATCTCGAAACCCCTGAGCGCCGAAATCTACTTCCACAAAAACAGCGTGCTGAGCGATGGCTTTTGATGAATTAGCCATCGGCACCGAAGTCAGCTTCGTTGAAGAAGCCGGTGAGAAAGACCCCCAGGCCAGCAACGGTGCGTATCCTCACCAGAGGGTCGGAAGCGGATCGCCGGTGAAACAGCAGCGATTCGCAGATACCGCGTTGGCCGGGCAACGTGAGGCGAAGCTGCTGTGCTCAGGTTTCCCGCAGCTCGGCGACCCGATCGTGGAGCGCATCGCCGATCCGCTGCGGGAGGTCGTCTCCCTGCCCTTCTCGCTCTAGCGCAGCCGGATCTGCCACCCGACCAAAGCGGACAGCAATCTGCCGTCGCCGCGGCCACCATTGCCGAGGAGGCAAGGCCTCATAGGCACCGCTGATCCAGACCGGGACGGCCGGGACGCCCTGGGCCTTGAGCAGCAGGCCGATCCCCGCTTCAAAAGGTTGGAGCTGGCCACTCAGTGAGCGTGCCCCCTCGGGGAACCATACCAAATTATTGCCGCGTCTTAGCACCACGAGACCCATGGCGAGGTTGGACAGCGGCCCACGCCGTGGGTCTACGGGTAACACGCACATCGCGCGGCTCACTAGCCGCATCATCACATTCCTGAACATCACGCCGACTAACCCGGCCCAGTAGGTGCGCGATAACTGTCCGACCGGCAATGCCGCCGCGAGCGCCGGGCCATCCAAGTAGCTGACGTGGTTCGGTGTGAGGACGAAGGGACCATGTTCGGGCAGAAGCTCGACCCCGCGGATCTCGAGTTTGAAAACCCAGCGCATGAGCCATCGATTAAGGCCGTAGAGCATCGTTCCCAAGCCTCGTATCAGCTTGCCGGGCGGTGCCAGCCACGGGCGCCGCGCCTGGTCGAGCAGACGCTCGGGGTCGCTCAGTTGTACAAGCGGATCGCGCGGGCGGTGCCTACCCGCCGTGCCGGACTGCGCGGCCTCCTGCAGCAGATCACGCACCGTCTCAATCCGACCGATCGTCTCTTGATCGAGATCGGTGCCGGTCGCCTCCCGTAGCTCTAAAGTGAGACCTAGCCAGGCGAGTGAATCGATACCCAGATCGAGCTGGAGACTGGCCTCTGGCGTCAGTCGGATATCCGGAAACCGATCTGTGAGCCAGTACCAGACCCGCCGTGCATCCGGGTTCTCGAGCATCTGCTGGTCTTCAGGAGACATGCGCTCGATGGGCAAGGGACCGATCTCCCGCAGCGGTTCCCCGCCCTGCCGCTTGGCCTGCTCAAAGCGCGCCTTCAGCTGATAGCGGCGCAGCTTCCCAAGGTGCGTCCGCGGCAAGGGGTCGAGACTGACAACATAATCGCTCAGGCGATGATGCGAGGGCAGCCGGCGGGATTGCTCCTCGACCTCCGCTCGAACGAGCCCTTCGAGATCCGCTCCGTGGCTCTCACGCGTCGCGCCGGCCTCCGGGACGATCAAGGCCACCAGATGGCCATCTTTCTCGAGCACGCCCGTCTCTTTGATGGATCGCCCTCGGTTCAATCCCTCTTCCACATAGTCGGGGCGGATATTCTCGCCACCGGCCAGCACGATCATCTCTGATGAGCGTCCCACCAAGCGCAGATAGCCGTCCTCGAGATAGCCCAGATCCCCCGTGCGAAAATAACCTTCGCTGGTAAAGGCCTCCCGGGTTTTATCGGGCAGATCCCGGTAGCCAGCGAACACGTTCGGACCCTTGGCGAGGACCTCGCCATGCTCGGCCTGCTCGGGCTCGGCAATGCGGATCTCGACACCGGGCAGGGGCCGCCCAGCCGTGCCGATGCGAGCGCGGCCAGGCACATCGAGCGCGAGGACGGGCGAGGTTTCCGTCAAACCATAGCCGCTGCCTACCTGCCAACCCAGTCCCTCGAGCTTCCAGGCAAGGCCGGGGTCGAGCGCCGCGCCGCCCGAGAAGAGCACCCGCAAATGGGGGGCGAAGCGCCGATGCAGTGGAGCAAAGAGCCATGGGCCGATACGGATCCCCGCGTAGCGACGGAGCAGGACGGAGGTACCTAGGACGAGATGGAAGAGTGCGGAGGCGATGCGCCCGCGGCCCTTCCGCTGCTTTTCGATCGCAGTGTAGAGAGCCTCGTACAGGCGCGGCACACCGATAATGGCGGTGGCCTGACTCTCATCGAGCGCGCGCAGCACCTGCGGACCGGTCAGCGAGAAAGGTAGAATAACGGGAATACCTGCGGTAAGTGGGGCCAGCATGCCCACCATGAACGGGTAGATGTGATGCAGCGGAAGGGGCACCAAGAGCCGGTCATCCTCCCCGACCAGATGCAGTCCGAGGAGCGCGTGAAGGTTGGAGATCAGGTTGCGGTGGCTGAGTGGCACCCCCTTGGGACGGCCTGAGGTGCCCGAGGTATAGAAGAGCGTGGCGGTATCCTCCGGTCTCGCCGAAACCGGCTTAAGCGTTTCATCAGTGAGGTATCGAAGCCAGCTCTGCGGGGTCATCCCGCGCGGCATCAAGAAAGACTATCCTGAGATCGGGCGGGTGATCGAGCTGCCTTATGCCCTCAGCCTGCTCCTTCGTGGTAAACAGCCATCCGGGCACACTGTCGGTAAGCACGTGTTGGAGGTCGTCCTTACCCATCTGGCTATCGATCAGCACGGCTACTGCCCCGGTCTCGAAGAGCGCCAGGCAGGTGATGATCCATTCGGGCCGATTCGGCGCAAAGAGCGCTCCATGGCTCCCGTGTGGAAAACCGGCGGCAGTCAGACCACCTGCCAGGCGCCGGGCATGATCGGCTAGTGCTTCGAAGCACCAGACCTTGGTGTCCTCCTTGCCCAAGGCAACGATGGCCGGGCGATCGCCGTGACCGGCCAGCGTTTTGGCAAGGTGCTGCAAGGTCTCGAGGGCCACTCTGCTTATCTGCTTATCTCCTTATCTCCGTGCGCTCTTGTCTAGCGCCTGGCCGCTGCTCAGGCATCTCATTGCATGTCCTCCATATAGCGGACTAATGGGCAATATCGATGCCCCTTCCGGTGACTACAATTTACTACTATGCAAAAGCCTGAGGCGTTTCCGATCCTCTCTATAACCTCTCGAAGATAGGAGACCATGGAATAGAAGCTGACCTCTTGGTCATGGTCGCTATTCCAGCGAATCATGTATACCTCAAAATCTCTTTCGCAAAATCGCCGGATGATGCTGACCTCAGGTCGCATATCCATAATCCAGGGATGATTGATGATAGGAGGGATCCAGCAACTGCTCACCTTTACCCGCCTCAAGTGATCTCTCGAGGGTGAAGGGCAGATCGGTCCTCATCTCGAGGCGCTCGCTATTGGATGGATCGATTTCCCAAGGTGGGAAAATGCCTTCGAGAAGCTCAAATGCATATGCCTTCATTAGCGCACATCCGCCAAAATCAGCCCCTGCGCTGGGCGTTTAGCCAAGACCGCCTGAATCAGCGCCCTGTAACAGGTGGCGTGTCGGCCTTTCAGCAGCGGCGGTGATGGAGCGTCTGGGTCCGTGGCAGATCGCAGCATCGGCCATGCCATGGAACCATCGAGAAAAACAAGACCGCTTTGATCGACCTTACCGTCAGCTAAGAACTCCTGAATCCTCTGGTTTAACCGGTTGGTCTGCTTGACATAACCTTCATAAAGCTTGCAGTGCATCTCGAGCGTTTTGTCTGAAATTCCGGTGAGCCCATTCAGGTAATAGGGGAGCTGATCATTCATATTTGATACTCCTCAGATGGAAGCATGGGTTGGGGGCCTGAGTGCAACGGTCGGCCCATGTTCAAGCGGCGCTAACGCACATCCTGCATTGCATGCCGGTATTCCGAAGGTAGCTCGCCAGCATCGCGATAAAAAAAGCGCACGTTGCGCGCCCTCGCCGGCACCTCGACAACCTTAGCGAATGTCTGAGACGTCGCCCTGACGGAGGTCGGCGAAACCTCGTAAGCAGTCTCGCCGCGCCTCGCGGTGTAACCCTCGCGGTGGTGACGGGTGCCGCTCTGGGGTACAGCGCATGGGTGCCCCATGAACCGCTCGGCCGTTGCGCTTTTTGATGGTACCAGCCCTCCCAGTTCGAAACCTCGCCGGCAATATAGACGCGCTTGGACGCGCTTGACCTTCGGAATTATCGCACGGCCATCACCACGAGTGCTGTCGATCTCAACACAGATGTGGGTATCTCGTGCCATCGCACGGATTCTCCCACGAAAGAATCACAGCCTTGCAATCAACCCATCCAAGGCGCGTATGTGCGTCTTCTGGTGCGCCACCAGATTATCAATCAAAACTGCCAGCCGCGGGACCATCGTGGTATCGAGACGCAGATCTTGATATTGCTTAAGACCGCTCTCCTCGCCTTCTTTGAGGGCTTTGAGTGCGGCCTTATCGCCCACCAGCTTGGCCGCCCCCATAACGAGTTTGGCCCATTTGCCCCAGGCCCCCGAGTCGTGCACCGGCGTTTCGGCCAAGGCTTGCATCTGTGCCTCAAGCTGCGAAGCCGCCTCTTGATGATCGGTTAGAATAGTGACGAGCGTTTGAAACTCTATTTCATGCCCAAATTTCTGCCGATCTTTTTCCACAGCCTGCTGATAGGTCTCTACCGCTGACAATTCACTCCGCAAACATTTATTCAATTGATCCGAATTCATAGCCGACCTCCATACGATGATTAAGAGTTCCGCTTTGATCCGCTGCACATGTCCCCGTGGCTTTCGCCTTCCCGTAACGGATATTTGGCAACGCCCGTGCCGAAGGCTCCGGGTAAATCGTCAATGAAATGGACAATGGAGGCAAGTCGTTCGACTCCGTTTTAAAACGGGGGCGGCGGTAATGATTACCGCAGCGGAGACACGTCAATTCCTCGCCTCACACCAATATTCTTGAGGCACGGCCTGTTCTCTACTTTTGAGCTACACGCGATCTAGCCGTGCGACGTCGGAGACAGCTCTGAGCGTGTGCGCCGCTTCGTTCATCGGCGCATGGATGGCGATATCGGCCTGGGATACCATCCCACACAAGATACCGTCATCGTCAACGACCGGGACGCGGCGGATCCGTTGTTTTTCCAATATTTGGCAGCAGTCCTCGACGCTGGCCTCCGGAGTCACGGCTACGCATGGGCTAGACATATAGTCAGCCACCGTCTTGTCCAGGGCGCTATTGCCCTCGGTGAAGGCGCGACAGGCGATATCGCGATCGGTAATAACACCGATTGGCTTTAAGCTCTCCACGCTTTCGACCACTGGGATCCCGCCGCAGTCGTACTCGACCATGAGAGCGGCCTCATCGGACAGGTGGTCATCGCGCACGCAGCAGGCCGGTGCCGGCGTCATAATTTGCATCACATTCATACCTTTTCTCCTGGCTAATAATCCGGGTCAAGGCGCCGACATCGGCCACCACCAAGAGACGTGCAAGATCATCCGCGAAAACAATCTCCGCACGGCGGCGAAGATTTCGCCCGTCTACGGGCTGCGCGTGAGGCGCTACTTCTTCCGGCCCAAGGCGACCCTCAACTATCCCATATCACGCAGAGGATTTACAGCATGAAAACCGTACGCGACAAAATCGAAGCATTCAGCGTGACCGGCGTGAAGCCCGGCTTCAACGAGCCCGAGGAAAAAGGCCAATCGGCGTTCGAG
>JALZID010000082.1 GCA_030860485.1 Pseudomonadota bacterium
GTACATACCGGACTCCTCCTCTTCGTTGAAGTGGTCGTTTCATCTTCCACTCTGGCACATCACGATGCCGTTAGGGAGGGGAGGAGTCCATACCATTACCCTACCCTCCCCCGCTCCGCGCAGGGGAGGGGATCGGAAATCTCTCCCTCCCCTGTCCGCGCGAGAGGTTTGATCGGAAATCTCCCTCCCCTGTCCGCGCGGGAGGTTTGATCGGAAATCTCCCTCCCCTGTCCGCGCTTTTTACGGACGGGGGAGGGTCGGGGCGGGGGTCCGGCCGGCGAATGAGCATGTTTGATTTGATTCCCCTCATCCTGACCTTCTCCCTTGAGGGAGACGGGACTTCCAGATTTGTTGTAGTCGGTCTGTATGACATTGGCCGCGTGAGAAACTATTCGGGAAACAACCAGGCGGCCTCGGCCCGGCGCCGGACCTCGAAACGGCGGATGTCATCCGCCGACTGCATCGTCATGGCGATATCGTCGAGCCCGAGCAGCAGGCGTTGTTTGATCCCGGGGTCGATCTCGAAGCGCAAGAGCTGCCCATCCGGCATCGCCACGGCCTGCCCCGCGAGGTCTATCGTCAACGCATAACCGGGTTTCGACAGCACGTCCGAGAACAGCCGATCCATGATCTCTGCCGGCAACCGGATCGCGAGCAGCCCGTTCTTGCAGCAATTGCTGTAAAAGATCTCGGCGAAGCTCGGGGCGATGACACAGCGGATCCCATAATCGAGCAACGCCCAGACGGCGTGCTCGCGCGACGACCCGCAACCGAAGTTGTCGCATGCCAGAAACACTCGGGCGTCCCGATAACGCGCGTCGTTGAGGACGAAATCGGGATTGACCGGGCGTCTGCTGCAATCCTGACCCGGTTCACCGCGGTCGAGATAGCGCCATTCGTCGAAGAGATTGGGACCGAAACCGGTACGCCCGATCGCCTTCAGGAACTGCTTGGGCATGATGGCGTCGGTATCCACGTTGGCGCGATCGAGCGGCACCACGATGCCGGTGAGGTTCCGGAACGGCTCCATGGCCGATCAGAGCTCGCGCACGTCCACGAAGTGGCCGGCGATGGCCGCGGCCGCCGCCATGGCGGGGCTCACGAGATGGGTCCGGCCACCCTGCCCCTGGCGCCCCTCGAAATTACGGTTGGAGGTCGAGGCGCAGCGCTCCCCGGGCGATAGGCGATCAGGGTTCATGCCGAGACACATGGAACACCCAGGCTCGCGCCATTCGAAACCGGCCTCGATGAACACCCGGTCGAGACCCTCGCGCTCGGCCTCCTGCTTGACGAGCCCCGAGCCCGGCACGACCAGCGCCTGCTTGATATTCGGGGCGAGGCGACGGCCGCGTGCGACTTCGGCCGCCGCGCGCAGATCCTCGATACGCGAGTTGGTGCAGGAGCCGATGAAGACTTTATCGATATGGATCGCCGTGATGGGCAACCCGGCTTCCAGGTCCATGTAGGCCAGAGCGCGCCGCATCCCATCGAGCTTCACAGTATCGCCCTCCGGCGCCGGGACCCGCGCATCGACCGCGACCACCATCTCCGGCGAGGTCCCCCAGGAGACCTGGGGCTTGATCCCCGCGGCCTCGATCTCGACCACCCGATCGAACGACGACCCGGGATCGGAATGCAGGTCCCTCCAGGCCGCCACTGCCTGCTCGAAACGCGGCCCGCGCGGCGCGAATGGCCTCTGGGCTACATAGTCGATGGTCTTGTCATCGACGGCCATGAGCCCGGAGCGGGCGCCCGCCTCGATGGCCATATTGCACACGGTCATACGCCCTTCCATGGACAGCGCCTGGACGGCCTCCCCGGCGAACTCAATCGTATAGCCCGTGCCCCCCGCCGTCCCGATGCGGCCGATGATGTACAGCACCAGGTCCTTGGCGGTAACCGGAGGCGCGAGCCGCCCGTTGACGCGCACCAGCATATTGCGCGATTTCGTCAATTGCAGACACTGGGTCGCGAGCACATGCTCGACCTCCGAGGTGCCGATCCCGAAGGCCAGCGCCGCGAGCGCCCCATGGGTCGAGGTGTGGGAATCGCCGCACACGACGGTCGTCCCCGGCAGCGAGAAGCCCTGCTCCGGACCGATCACGTGGACGATCCCCTGGCGCCGGTCGTGGATCTTGAACTGCGTGATCTCGTTCACGGCGCAGTTGGCATCGAGGGTCTCGAGCTGGAGCCTGGAGACCGGGTCTTCGATGCGTTCCCGGTGGGCGGTCGGGACATTGTGATCCGAGACTGCCAGGTTCGCGGCCCTGCGCCACGGCTTGCGCCCGGCCAGCCTCAACCCCTCGAAGGCCTGGGGCGAGGTCACCTCATGGATCAGATGCCGGTCGATATAGACGAGGGCCAGGCCGTTGTCATATTCCCGCACCACATGGGAGGACCAGAGCTTGTCGTAGAGGGTTTCCGCGGACATCAGCTTACCTGCCGGCGATCTCGACGACGGTCCGGCCCATGACTTCGCCTTTCAGAATCGCCTCGAACACCCGCGGGAGGTCCTCGAGGCCAATCTCGGTGGCGGCGATCGCCTCCAGGTGCCGAGGTCGGAGATCGGTACCGAGCCGCGGCCACAGGAGATGGCGCAGCGCGGTCGGGCAACCCGCCGAGGTGATCCCGAGGAGGCTCACGCCCCGTAAGATAAACGGCATGACGGTGGTGTGGAGGGCGCTGCCCCCGGCCAGCCCGACGCTGCAGATGTTCCCCAAGGATCGGGTGGTGCGCGTCAACCAGGCGAGGATGTCCCCGCCGACGTTATCGATGGCGCCCGCCCATTCGGCCTTCTCCAGCGGCCGCGATCCGAGGTCTATGGCATGGCGATCCAGGATCCGCGCCGCGCCCAGTCGCTCCAGGTACGCGCGGGCGCCGGGTTTGCCGCTCACGGCGACGACCTCGTAACCGAGCCCCGACAGCACGTCCACGGCCAGGCTGCCCACGCCACCGCTCGCGCCGGTCACCACGATGGGCCCCTGGGACGGCGCCTGGCCATTGTCCTCGAGGCGTTTGACGCAGAGAGCGACGGTGAGCCCCGCCGAGCCGAGCGCCATCGCCTCGCGCAGGGTAAGACCCGATGGCACGGGTACGACCCACTCGGCGGGCACCCGCACCCTTTCGGCGTAACCCCCGTCGTGACCGGTACCGAAATCATAGCCGGTCACGAGCACCCGATCGCCGGGGCGAAAGCGCGGGTCTTCGGACGACTCGACCGTCCCCGCGACATCCACCCCCCCGACCAAAGGAAGACGCGTGAGGATCTTCCCGGCACCGGTCGCGCCCAGGGCGTCCTTGTAATTGACGCTCGAGTAGGCCGCATTGATCACGATCTCGCCCGGGGTGAGATCGTCCAAGCCAACCCGTTCCAGCCGCCCGCCGATGGTATCGGCCTCGCGATGGACGCGGAACGCCCTGAAGGTGCTCATCGGGCGAGACGCCGCCGTCCGGCGGCCGGAGCCGCGCGCGGCACGTGGTAATCGGCACGCGGATCGGGGAACATGCCGGCATTGTAACAGACGGAGCCGAGCCGGCCATGATACGACGTCCCTTTCTGGTCCTGGTCCTGGCAGCCCTCCTGCCTGATCCGGCACGCGCGGACTTCACCGAGGCGGTGATGGCCCACGCCCAGGGCCGCTACGATCAGGCCCTCATGATGCTGCGGCCGCTGGCCGAGACCGCCCACCACCCCTATGCCCAGTATTATCTCGGGATCATGTACTTGAACGGCCAGGGGCTGGCACCGGACCCCACGGAGGCGGGACGCTGGCTCACGCGCGCCGCCGAGCAGGGGGTCGCCCAGGCCCAGTACCGCCTCGGCCAGCTATACGCGAAGGGCCAGGGCGTATCGAAGGACTTGGAGATCGCCTATGCCTGGTTCGGCGTCGCGGCCCACCTCGGCAACACCCAGGCCGCGACCGAGAAAAAGACCGCCGCCGGTGCGCTGTCCGGCGATGCGTTGCGCAAGGCCGAATCCCTCTCCACCAACTACATCGATCGTTACGGCAAGCCGCCAGGCGAGCGCAAGTAGTCGATGTAGTCAGCTATAAGAAAGAGGCGAGAACCCTCAGCACGTGTAGGATGCCAGGTGGAAGGGGTGTCGTACCCGAACGTAACGAAACGCAGTTTCGCAACACATCAATCCGCTCGACCAATAACCGATTCCCGCGTCGCTCGGCCAGATTCACCGTGAAAAACCACGTGGCTCCCGGAAGCCAGGAACGGCGGTATTCGCTCATCGATCACTTTCTCTCGCCATGCTCTCTTTCTCTTTTCGCGACCGATGCGGTTCCTTTCGTTCACCGCCTCCTACGCGGGCTACCCCTAATCGGCTACCGTACCATTGAGTTTTGTAGTCCAACATCCGTCAAAACTCGCTCCATCCGATGTCAGGCGGGGATCATTAGCCTTACAAGCGCGGCGAAGATGCCGGTCATCGCCACGACCGAGCCAATAATGAGGCGGGCCATCCATTTGATGAGGCCTGCTTTGAGCTCAGCGATGTCGGTCTTAGTCGCCAACTGATTCAAGTCGTCCCGGCTCAATACGCTGGCGGCCGCTCGTTTAGCCAGATCATCCGGAGCTCCTGCGGCAATGAGCGCTTCGTAGCGCTCTTGGTTGATGGCGGTTATAAATCGTGCTTATGTCCTGGATACCGTCCGGTCGACTGAGCCACCAAACGTGCGGCCCGCCCACCCGCCTTCGCTTCGGCAGGAGGATGTCTGCGGTCTAGTGCGCCGCGCCAGCCGCCTTGCGTCCGTCGAACTGCGCCTCTTCCGTCGATCCGGACAGTGCCGTGATGGAGGAGGTGCCGCCCGTGATGGCCTGGGTCACGGCATCGAAGTAACCGGTGCCGACCTCGCGCTGGTGCTTGGTGGCCGAATAGCCCTGGGCCTCGGCCCGGAACTCGGCCTCCTGCAACTCCACGTAGGCCGACATCTGGCGCGCCGCGTAATCATGCGCCAGGCTGAACATCGAATAATTGAGGGCATGGAATCCGGCCAGGGTGATGAACTGGAACTTGTAGCCCATGGCGCCGAGCTCGCGCTGGAACTTCGCGATCGTGGCGTCATCGAGCTTGTGCTTCCAGTTGAAAGAAGGTGAGCAGTTATAGGCGAAGAGCTGGTTCGGGTACACCTTGCACACGCCCTCGGCGAATGTCCTCGCAAAATCGAGGTCCGGAGTCTGGGTCTCGCACCAGACGAGGTCCGCGTACGGCGCGTAGGCGATGCCGCGGGCGATGGCCTGGTCCAATCCCTTGCGGGCGCAGTAAAAGCCTTCCGCCGTGCGCTCGCCGGTACAGAATTCCCGATCGCGCTCGTCGATGTCCGAGGTGATCAGATTCGCGCTCTCGGCATCAGTGCGCGCCACGATGAGCGTCGGCACGCCCAGGGTGTCGGCCGCGAGCCGCGCCGCGATGAGCTTCTGCACCGCTTCCTGGGTCGGCACCAGCACCTTGCCGCCCATGTGCCCGCACTTCTTCGCCGAAGCCAGTTGATCCTCGAAATGCACGCCCGCGGCGCCCGCCTCGATCATGTGCTTCATGAGCTCGAAGGCATTCAGCACGCCGCCGAAACCGGCCTCCGCATCCGCCAGGATCGGCAGGAACCAATCGATCGCGTGGTTGCCCTCGGCATGCTCGATCTGGTCGGCCCGGGTGAGGGCATTGTTGATCTTGCGCACGACACCAGGCACGCTGTCCACCGGGTAGAGCGATTGATCGGGATACATGGTTCCGGCGCTATTGGCGTCCGCCGCGACCTGCCAGCCGGAGAGATAGATCGCCTTGAGCCCGGCCTTGGCCTGCTGCACGGCCTGGTTGCCGGTGAGGGCGCCGAGCGCGTTGACGAAGGGCTCCGTGTGGATCAGGCCCCACAGCCTCTCGGCGCCGCGTCGGGCCAGGGTATGTTCGATGTGCAGGCTCCCGCGCAGGTTCACGACCTCCGCCGCGCTGTACCCGCGCTCGACATCCTTCCAACGGGGATTGGTCGCCCACTCCTCTTCCAGCTTCTTCACTTCGTTCTCGAACGACATCGCTTCTCTCCCAAAACTCCAAACAGTTGGGCTTCTAGGGCCGGACAGGCCGAAAGCCCGGTCCCGGTGATGGGCTCGTCGAGCCCGCGACGCCGCGTCCTCGATGCTGCGACCCTGAAAGCGCTCCTCACCGAATCCTCGCCGTGGATCGGCAGGGACCCGTGCCCCGGGATCTCCGTAGAGCAATCGATTGTAACCTTACGGCCATCGCCAAGTACACCCACCGGATGGGGGGCGACGGCGAGGGCCACCCGGTTCCGGCCCGCCGCGACCTCGACATCTTACACTGCGACGCAACATTCGACGAGAGTGATGCGATCCGATCGCGCTTGCGCCCCGCCCCCGGCAACGGGATCCCGCGACCGCGTGTACCGAAGCGCTCGCTTGATCTCGCTTGATATGGAATCTGCCGATCCGCTCCGTATAATAGGTGAGACAAGCGGTGTGGACGCCGAAGCGATGTCCGAGAAGACCGAACACGATCACGGTGACGTGGCGCTACGGGAGGCCCGCCCGCGGCTCAGGCGTCCCCCCCTCTACAAGGTGGTCCTGGTCAATGACGATTACACCCCCATGGACTTCGTGGTCCAAGTGCTGGAGCGCTTCTTTGCCAAGAACAGGGAGGATGCCACCCGCATCATGCTCGAGGTCCATATAGCCGGCCGCGGGATCTGCGGGGTGTTCACCCATGAGATCGCCGAGACCAAGACCGCCCAAGTCAATGATTTCGCGCGCGAGCACCGGCATCCCCTGTTATGCACCCTGGAACAGGCCTGAGGCACGCACCCATGCTGAGTAAGGAACTGGAAGTTACACTCAACCGCGCCTTCAAGGAGACGCGGGCGCAGCGCCACGAGTTCATCACCATCGAGCATCTCTTGCTCGCGCTGCTCGACAACGGCGAGGCATCCAAGGTGTTGCGTGCCTGTGGCGCCGATCTCCAACAGTTACGCAAGGATCTGGCGTCCTTCATCCGCGAGACCGCACCGCTTTTGCCGCTCCTCGACAACCGGGACACCCAGCCGACCCTGGGCTTCCAGCGCGTGTTGCAGCGGGCCGTCTTCCATGTGCAGTCCGCCGGCAGGAAAGAGGTCACGGGGGCCAATGTGCTGGTGGCCATCTTCGGCGAGCGCGAGTCCCAGGCGGTCTATCTCCTGAACAAACAGAACGTCACGCGCCTGGACCTCGTGAACTACATCTCCCACGGGATCACAAAGACCGCCGACGGCGAGGACTACGGCGGGGGCCCCGAGGCGGAAGGCGAAAACGGCGGCGAGACCGGCGCCAACCCCCTCCAGGCCTATACGGTCAACCTGAACCGTCAGGCCCAGCTCGGAAAGATCGATCCGCTGATCGGGCGCCGGCAGGAGGTCGAGCGGACCATCCAGATCCTGTGTCGCCGCCGCAAGAACAACCCGCTCTATGTCGGCGAGGCCGGGGTCGGCAAGACCGCCATCGCCGAAGGCCTGGCCAAGATGATCGTCGATGGGGAGGTCCCCGAGGTCCTGGCCCGGAGCACTATCTATGCGCTGGACCTGGGAGCGCTCCTCGCCGGCACCAAGTATCGCGGGGACTTCGAGAAGCGCCTGAAGAGCGTCTTGGCGCACCTGCAGCGCGACCCCGGTGCGATCCTGTTCGTAGACGAGATCCACACCATCATCGGCGCGGGCGCCGCCTCGGGCGGGGTGATGGACGCCTCCAACCTCATCAAACCGGTGCTCGCCTCCGGCGAGCTCAAGTGCATCGGCTCCACTACCTATCAGGAATACCGCGGCATCTTCGAGAAGGACCGGGCGTTGTCACGGCGCTTCCAGAAGATCGACATCAGCGAGCCCTCCGTCGAGGACACCATCAAGATCCTGGCGGGACTCAAGTCCCGATTCGAGCACCATCACCGGGTCAAGTACACCCACCAGTCGCTACGCGCCGCGGCCGAGCTGACGGAGCGTTACTTGAGCGACCGCCATCTGCCCGACAAGGCCATCGACGTCATCGACGAGGTCGGCGCCAGCCAGCAGCTCCTGCCGCCATCGCGCCGGAAAAAGGTCATCGGGGTGGGCGATATCGAGCACATCGTCGCCAAGATCGCCCGCATTCCCCCGAAAAGCGTGTCGGCCTCGGACAAGCACGCGCTCAAGAACATCGCCCGCGACCTCAAGCTCGTGGTGTTCGGCCAGGATCAAGCCATCGAGGGCCTGGCCTCGGCCATCAAGATGTCGCGTTCGGGGCTCGGGGACCACGAGCGGCCCATCGGCTCGTTCCTGTTCGCCGGGCCGACCGGGGTCGGCAAGACCGAGGTCAGCCGCCAGCTCGCGCGCATCATGGGCATCGAGCTGTTGCGCTTCGACATGTCGGAGTATATGGAGCGTCACACCGTGTCGCGCCTCATCGGGGCGCCACCGGGCTATGTGGGCTTCGATCAGGGTGGCCTTCTGACCGAGGCGATCAACAAGCACCCGCATGCCGTCCTGCTCCTCGACGAGATCGAGAAGGCCCATCCCGATGTCTATAACCTCTTGCTCCAGGTCATGGACCACGGGGCCTTGACGGACACCAACGGACGCCAGACCGACTTCCGCAACGTCGTCATCATCATGACCACCAATGCCGGGGCCGATCGGATCAGCCGCGCCTCCATCGGTTTCACCGTCCAGGACCACATGAGCGATGCGAACGAGGCCATCAGACGCATCTTCAGCCCCGAGTTCCGCAATCGCCTGGACGCCATTGTGCCGTTCAATCCCCTGGACGATCGGACCATCGCCCAGGTGGTCGAGAAGTTCCTGGCCGAGTTGGAGGCCCAGCTCGATGCCAAGGATGTCAGTTTAGAGGTTGACGAAAAGGCGCGCGCCTGGCTCGCAGAGCACGGCCATGACCCGCTCATGGGCGCGCGGCCCATGGGCCGCCTGATCCAGGACAAGGTCAAACGCCCGCTCGCCGAAGAGCTCCTGTTCGGCAAGCTCGAAAGCGGTGGGAGTGTCGTCATCACCGTCGAGGGCGAGGATCTGGCCCTGCGGGTGGCGGCGCGCGAGGCCACGGTCGCGGACTGAAGAGGCGGGGGCCCGCCTCGCCCGTCGTTCAGCGCGTTTTCCGCTACGAACGATCGAGCCCGGTCGACGAGTCCCCTTTTTCCTCCGCAGCAATAGCCATCCTGCCCCAAAAAGCGGAGACTTTTCATCAGCGCGTGGACGCCTGGCAAATCCTATTTAAGTACATTGCAGCGTCTACCCGACGGTAGTTGCTACAACCCCGACGGAATCGACGATGAGACGTTCTTCGAGGAATTGGAGCGCTTCCGCGACGAGAACCGCTTCACGCCCCGCGACCCTTTCGCGGATGCATGAACCATGTTCCTGCTGGACACCAATATCCTCACTGAGCGCATCCGTGCCCGCCCATAACCCTCGGTAGTGCGCAAACTCCTTTCCTACGAACCGACGCTGTTGTTCGCTTCCCAAATGACACGCTTTAAGCTGTGTCACGCCGCGGTCAGACACGCCGACGCCGAGAAACTGTGGGCCAACGCATCAACGTGAGCAGCAAGGACAAGGACGGCATCGTTACCCGCGAGAAACTAACCCGACACTCGACCGACTGTGTGGACTACTGGGCCGTGGACTTCGACTACATGAGCCCCAAGGAGATCATTAAGGTGGCGGAAAATTTGGGATTAGACGTAGGGTGGGCTCCCTGCACCGCCGACGATGCCCCAACGCCGGCTTTGGTGCGCACAGCGCACCCTACGGATGTCGAGCAGTGGAGTTCCCCCCGTTCCGTGGACGATTTACGGCTTGGGATTCAAGCCGTGCATTGCGGTGGTTGCGGGTTCGGTGTTGAACATATCCTCCTCTCGTAGTGACGGGTGACAAGTAGGCGATGGACGAGTGCCGGCGATGCGGGTTGTACCAGCCCTCGATGAAGGCGAAGAGGGCCATCTTGGCCTCGGCCTGGGTCTCGAAGCGGCTGCGGTCCAGCAGCTCGCATTCCAGCGTGGCGAAGAAGCTTTCGCACATGGCGTTATCGAAGCAGTCGCCAACCGAACCCATGGAGGGTCG
>JALZID010000083.1 GCA_030860485.1 Pseudomonadota bacterium
GGACTTACCGCCGCCGCGGTACCGACGACTGCCACCAACTCCCGATGCCCTCGTGCCTTGACCCGTAAGACACAGAAGCCCGTCTCCTCGCTGTGAAACGTGACCCGCTCCACCGATCCCGAGAGCCGTTCTCGTGGCGCTGACACCTGAGCCGACATGCGATGGATGATACGCCGTCATGGCCGACGATCTAGCACGCCGCCGCAGCCCCGGCCACGCTCTGCGGCTTTTTCGGCCCCGCGAGCTTGATCCGCGCGTCCACCGCGATCGCGCCCTTCCCGACCGGGAGCACACGCACCGGGTTCAGGTCCATCTCCTCGATCTCGGGGAAGTCGCACACGAGCTGGCTCACCCGCAGCATCACGTCCTTCAGCGCGGGAATGTCCGCGGGAGGAGCGCCGCGGAATCCCGCGAGCAGCTTGCTGCCCTTCACCGACCCGATCATGCGATCCGCGTCCACGTCCGCGATAGGCGCGACGCCCCAGGCCACGTCCTTGAGGATCTCCACCGCGACGCCGCCGAGACCGTACATGAGGAGATGGCCGAACGCGGGATCGAGCGAAACGCCGACGATCGTCTCCACGCCTTCCGGCGCCATCTCCTGCACGACGACGCCTTCCATCTCCTTGTCCTTGCCGAGCGTCTTGAGCGCGTTCTGGATGTCGTAAAACGCCTGCTGGGCGGCGGCGTCCTGGAGGTTGAGCTTCACGCCACCGACCTCGGTCTTGTGCGTGAGCGTGCGCGACTCGAGCTTCACCGCGACGGGAACGCCGAACCGCTTCGCGAGCCGCGCGGCGTCGTCAGCCGTCTTCGCGAACGCCGTCTGCGGCATGCGGATGCCGTAGGCGTCGAGCACGTCGCGGACGCCGCCGGCATCGAGCCAGAAGGAGGAGATCGCATTCTCGCGCGCCCCCGAGATCGCCTTCGCCGCGCGGTCTTTCTCCACGCGGAACCGCGGGAAGACAGGCTCCGGCAGGCGCTTCCACTTGCCGTAGTCGACGGCGCGCGATAGCGCGATCGCGGCCGCCTCGGGGAACGCGTACGACGGCACCTTGCCCGCCTGCAGGGTCGCCAGGCTCTCCGGCACGCCGCGCGTGCCGAGGAAGCACGCGAGGATGGTCTTCTCCTTCGCGGCGGGAGCGGTGGCGAGCGCCTCGCGCACCGCCGCCGCGACCGCCGGCGCCTCGGTGATGATCGGAGGCACGAAGATCACGAGCAGGCTGTCTACCTGCGGATCCTCGAGAAGGACGCGCACCGTTTTGCCGTAGGACTCGGCGCTCGCGCTCACGATCATGTCCACCGGGTTCTTCACGGACGCGTCGCTCGGGAGGAACCCGCGCAGCTTCTCCATGGTGGCCTCGGAGAGCGGAGTGACCACGAGCCCGCGGCTCTCGCACGCATCGGTCGCCATGATCCCAGGGCCGCCCGCGTTGGTGACGATCGCCAGCCGGTTCGACGCCGGCACGGGCTGATTCGCGAGGAGCATCGACATGTCGAAGAGCTCCTCGATGGTGTCCGTCCGGATGACGCCCGTCTGCGCGAAAAGCGCGTCGACCGCCGAATCCTCGCCCGCCAGCGCGCCCGTGTGCGAGCTCGCCGCGCGCGAGCCGGCCGCCGTGCGCCCGCTCTTCACCGCGACGATCGGCTTCTCCTTGGCGATCCGGCGCGCGAGATTGATGAACTTCCTCGGATTGCCGAACGACTCGAGATACAGAAGGATGACGTCCGTCTCCGGATCGGTCTCCCACCACTCGATGAGGTCGTTGCCGGAGATGTCGGCCTTGTTGCCGACCGAGACGAAGCTGCGTACGCCGATCCCGAGCTCCTTCGCATAGTCGAGGATCGCGAGTCCAAGCGCGCCAGACTGCGAGCTGAAGCTGACCCGCCCCCGGGGTGGCCAGGTGGGCGCGAAGGTCGCGCTCATGCGCACGGCGGGATCGGTGGTGAGCACGCCCAGGCAGTTCGGCCCGACCATACGCATACCGAACCCTCGCACCGTGGCCAGCAGCTTCGCCTGCAGCGCGCCACCGATCTCGCCGGTCTCGCCGAAGCCCGCCGAGATCACGATGAGCGCCTTCACGCCCTTGCGCCCGCAGTCCTCCGCCACGCCCTGCACGAAGTCACGCGGGACGACGATCACGGCGAGATCCACCTCGTCGGGGATATCCTTGATGCTCGGGTAGGCGCGCACCGACTGGACGGTCTTCGCCTTCGCGTTCACCGGGTAGACGGGGCCGGTGAAGGCGTGCGTGAGGAGGTTGTGGAAGATCTCGCCGCCGACGGAGCCGCGCTCTCGGCCGGCGCCGATCACGGCGATGGAGCGGGGGGCGAAGAGCGCGTTCAGATCCAACATGTAGCCGGGTATCTCGCGGCCGGGAACGCCCCGGCAACCCACGGTGACCAGCTTGGCCTGCACACCGGATCCGGGCGCCGCCGCGGTCTCGTCATCGATGAGGCCGAGTATATACGGTGGTCATCATCGAGCACAATCTCGACATCATCGCCGAGGCCCACTGGCTGATAGATCTCGGCCCGGAGGGCGGAAAAATACATGAGGATTCCGAGCACCGCCGGGAAGCCAGGGCCAGGGAGTGGCCCTGCTTGGCGCGCCGAGGATGCAACGCGAGATCCCGAGCGCAGCAGATTTTTTTCACAAGCTCTCAGCCCAGAAGCTCCCGGAGCTCGGTTGCCAACAGTCTCTGCAACAGCCTTTCGCGCATGTTCTGCGGCCGGTCGAGCTTCATGCGCTGCAGATACGGCCGCATGGGCGCCGAAATCCCCGGCCGCAGGAGCGCCGTCGCCACGGCCGCAGCCTTGCCGGCCGCCGTTTCCATCCGCTCGCGCAGCCGCTTCAATGCCTGGGCCAGCACCAGCTCCTCGGCTGTGTAGTCGGTGCCAAACGGAAACTCCGAGAACAACCCTGCGCGGCGATGTCCCGCGAGCGCCCTCTCCAGCGCCTCGGGAGTGTTGTTGCGGTGAGCGTCAGGGATCCGGTACTCGCGTGGGAGCTTGCCGGCCGCCTGTGCCTGACGTAACAGCTTGTCCTGAAAGCGCGCATCGGCGATGTTGAGCAGCGCCGCGATGACCTCGCTGTCCGTCTTGCCGCGCAGCTCTGCAATGCCGTACTCGGTGATCACCACATCACGCAGGTGTCGCGGGATAGTGGTGTGGCCGTAACTGAACACGAGGTTGGAGGTCGTGCGGCCGGCCTTGGTGCGCACACTGCGCACCGCCAACACCGAGTGCGCGCCGGGCAACGCATGTGCCATCGACACGAAGTTGTACTGTCCGCCGACGCCGCTCACGACCTGCCCATTGTCCAAGGTGTCCGAAACCGCCCCGCCGGTGATCGTGATCATCATCGCAGTGTTGATGAAGCGCGCATGCTGGCGCTGCGCGATGCGCCGCGCCGCGTCCTCACCGTAGAGCTGGTTGATGAAGCCCACGCTGCTCATGTTGAAAAGCCGCCGCTCGGCTTCGGGTAGGTCACGCAGCGCGGCATAGAAACCTTTGGGTCCCAGGAAAAAGCCGCCGTGCAGCAGCACGCCTTCGCGCAGGTGCGCGCCGAGACACTCGTGCGCAAGCCGTTCCCGCGTCACCGCGTCCGACAGATCGGCCGGCAGCCATTCGCCCTGTGGAGTGCGGATGCGGCCGCTCTCGTAACTGCAGTCGGCCGCAATGATACCCACCTGCTGCAAGGACGCGAACTCCGCTGCATTGAGGAGCGGCGGCAGTCCCGCCTCGAGTAGCCGCTCGAGCGTTCGAGCGTCGATGCATTCCGTGATCTTGCCTTCGTTGAGCAGTCCTTGGACGAGCGCGTGGCCATACACGCGCCGCTTGAGGATTCCGGATCGATATAGATCCAGAAAGCCGTCGACGAACATCTCGGTGCAGCCGTAGAGGCCGCGCTCGAACCGCTCGGTTTCGCCGATCTGCTCGATCTGCGGACCGAACCGTTCACGCATGCGACAGTCGTCGAGGACGCTTCGCCAGGTGGCGTTGTGCTGATGGCGCAGCTGCAGGCAGTAGACGATCGCATCCCCGAGCGCACCGATGCCGACCTGGAGCGTGCCCGCGTCCTTCACCAGGGCGCTGGCGTAGAGTCCGATCAGGTAGTCCACCGTGCCGATGGCGAGATTCGGCGGGCAGTACAGATCGTAGTCATAGCGAGAATGTTCGACGACGAAATCCAGAGCGCTCTCCGCGATCTGGGCACCGCCGAACATGAACGGCAGTTGGCGATTCACAACGCCGATGGTGACGATCTCGCGCCCGCTGCGGCGGGCGGCGTCGAGCTCCGGTAGCAGATCGACGCTCACGTCCGGGTTACAGCTCAGACTGTATTCCGTGCGCCCGTCGCTCACCCGCTTTGCGATCATCTGCGCAACGACGTTCACGCCGTGCGCGAGCACCTCGCGGGCGACATGCGTGTAGTTAGCGCTGAGGTAACGCTGTTGCGCGTAAGCATTACCCAAATAGGCGCCCGGCTCGAGGAAGAACTCGATGACTTCGATGTTGGACGGCACCTGGCCTGCGCGCACGGCCGCGACGTAGTCGAGCTCCGGGCAGTTGCCGAAGATCCGCGCGACGAACGGATCGAGGAAGCGGCGTTCGAGCTCGCCCGACGCTTGCGGCTTGCGCAGGCTCAAGCCGGTTAAAATTTTCAGCTCGGTCGACCGATCGCGGAGCGCGCGCCGGTAGAACTCATTTGCCAGCGGCACGGGGTTGCCGAGTGCGAGCGGCAATGCCAGCACGATGCGCTTGCCGACACGCCGGAGCGCGGCGTCGACACAATCACCGACATTGTCGAACTGCTGAGGCATGAGGAGGATTTGGAGCGTTACACGAAATACCGATGGAGGATAACCAAGATGAAGAACACTCGGAATAATACACGAAAAATAGTTCGAGCTAGGCAACGTCGTCGTCGTGGCGGCGCACTGCTTCGAAGCCGAGAATGAAGTCGGGGCCAAGCAGCTTGGCGGGCGTCGAGAACCCCTTCGCGACTTCGCCCGCGAGCGCGCGCTTGGCGATCTCGAGCGAAGTCAACGCGGTGAGCGTGTAGGCCTCCGGAGTCTGGAGCCACGCTTTCGCGGATCGTCCGGCAGGGTTGCGGGCTTCGGCCACGAGGAAACTCTTGCCGCGCTTGCGCTGCTCGTCGGTCGGCCCGGCCGGGCGCGCGTCGATGCGACGTTTGAGAAAGCTCTGCACTTTGCCGGAGCCGAGCACTGCGCCGAACCGCGAGCCGATCCGCGCTCCCCAGATCATCGCGCTCGTGGCGGGCACGTAGACTTCGATGTTGGGGATGCGCGTGCTATGGAAAGCGGTCGAGACGTCGCCCCACGGGATGGCCATCGAGCGCTTCTTGCCCGAGCCGTCCCCGTAGTCGATGTCGCGCACGAGCGATCCGGTAGGCACCGGCGTGAGCTTGCCGTCCCGCCGAACGAAGCCGCCGCGGTGTACGTTTTCGACCATCGTCGTGGCCGTGCCGTGAGAGACCGAGCCGAGGACGAAAAACCCCAGTGTCAGCTCGTGCGCGTCGGGCAGCTTTCGCGCAACGTGGAGCGCGAGGCAGTCGGACGGTACGACGTCGAAACCGGTGCCCGGCAAAAGCATCACGCCGGCGCTTCGTGCGTCGGCGTCGCGCGCCGCAGCGCTCTCGAAGACCGCGATTTCGCCGGTGATGTCGAGATAGTGCGCCCGCGCCGCCAAGCACGCGTCGATCATCGGCTTGGACGTGCGGCTGAATGGCCCGGCGCAATGCAAGACGACTTCGACGCCTGCCAACCCCGCGACCAGCGCTTCCGGATCGTCGAGCCCGAAGACTCGATGCTCGAAGCCGTACCGATCGGCGACCGCCCGAACACGCTCCGCGCTGCGACCGGCGACGATCGCCTGCTGCTTGCGCTCCGCCGCGAATCGCGCTGTGAGCTCGCCCGTGTAGCCGTTTGCCCCATAGATCAAGAGCGCGCCAGTCATCGGCTTCGCCTCATATCACGGGCGCGCGAGCGAACCTCTTTCGCACGGGTCTCGATTTGCTTCCAACCAAGGCGTTGCAAGGAAGGGATCGGGGTCCCGTAGTAGCCATGGGAATCCCCGCCCAGTCGATGGCGCTTTGACACATGGGACGATCGGTCTGATCCCTCAGCTCAATGCGCCCGAGCTCGCGGCGGCCCTCCAGCGGCCGAGGGGCCCCGGGGCTCTCGCGAGCGCCTCAGGGCCGAGGGCTTCGGAGCGCGGCCACGGGGCATTCCGAGCGGCGGGCGGCTGCGCGCGCCGCTGGCCAGTAGCGGAGCACCGGCGGGGTCAGCCGCAGCAGGGCGCGCACGTGCCAGGCGAGCCCGCGCAGGGCCGTGTCGCGCCGCGCGCTCCAGGGAAAGCCATAACCGGCCCGGATCGCCGGCGGCAGGAGCCCGATGGTGGTGAAACGCAGGACGGCGGTGGCCGGCGCGCCAAGCCGAGGGACGTGGGGATGGAGAATCGCGCGGGCCAGGGTGCGCGCGCTGTCGGTGACGGCGATCTCTCCCCGGGCTAGCATCCCGTCCATGTACCGGTCGAGCTCGGTTGCGCTCCGCGGGAGCCATCCGACGGGAATGCCGAGGCCTCCCACTATCGCGGTAGCCTCGGCACAGTAGCGGTCCCGGTCCTCGGGGGCCATGCGGTCCACGAAGAGCTCATAGACGCGGAGGTTCATGTGGACCAGGGTGGCGTGCACCCACAGGAGGAGCGCCGGATCGTGGGCCGAGTAGGGCGTCCCGGCGGGGAAGATGCCTGCGGCCTCGGCCAGGTGTCCGTGCACGCGATCGTGGATTGCGTTGATGCGTTCCAAAGCGATCTGCGCGTCCCGCTCCGTGCCGAAAGAGAGCCGGAGCATGGCAGCGACGGTGTGGTGCAAGCGGCGGCGCCAGCCATAGCGCTCGGTACGGAACGTGCCGTGGTCGGCCACCCCGCGCGCCACCAGCGGGTGCGCGAGCTGGAGCAGGATGGCCGGACTCCAGGCGAGGAGCAGCACGATCTCTCGCTGGAGCTTCGAGGCCAGGGGGCCGGCGCGGAGCGGCCCGTCGGGGAGAGTCACGGGGCTCAAGGAGCGGGGACCCGGGGTGGTCGCCGGGCAGGACAGCTTCGTGCGCATCGAGCGGCACTCTGCGCGGAGTCCGGGAACCCTGTCAAGGAGGCACTCCCCTGCTTGGACCACCGCGCTCCGCGAAGGCGGGACCATCGGCGCACAGCACCGGCCCCTGGTAGACTCTGACCTGTCCTTACATGCGCACCACGCTCACTACCAGCGCCTGGATCGAGCACGAGCCGACATGGTTCCCCAGGCCCGAGGCCGATGCGCTCCTCGAGACCCTCCGCCACGAGCTCGTCTGGGAGCAGCGCGAGGTCGTGCTCTTCGGCCGGCGTGTCCTCCAGCCCCGGCTCATTGCCTGGGCCGGCGATCTCGGCTACCGCTACTCGGGCCAGACCCTCGAGCCCCGCGCTTTTACGGCGGCCATGGAGCGCCTCCTCTGGCGGGTGCGCAAGCGCACTGGCGTGCCCTTCAACCACGTGCTCGTGAACCGGTATCGGGACGGGGGCGACAGCATGGGGTTCCACGCGGATGACGAGCCTGAGCTCGGCGAGGATCCCGTAGTGGCCAGCCTCTCGCTCGGCGCGCCTCGCCGGTTCGTCTTGAAGCCGCGGCGCCGCCACGGGGGCGAGCGCCACACGCTCGACCTCGGCCGCGGGAGTCTCGTCGTGATGGGCGGCACCTGCCAACGGGACTACTACCACGGCGTTCCGCGGCAGGCAGGCCTCCTCGGCGAGCGGATGAGCCTCACGTTCCGAAAAATTTTGACAGCGGCTGACCGGGGTAGAGAGAATCAAGGCGGGCGGTATCGTGGCTAAAGATCAACCATCACCTTGAAGCCGCCGTAGATCATGCGCTTGCCGTCGAAGGGCATGGCCTTGGGGTCCATCATGCTCCCCAGGCGCGGGTCCTTCATCACCTTGGCGTTGACCTTGTCGCGATGCGCACGGCTCTTGAAGACGATGTACGCGAAGACCACCGTCTCGTCGTCCTTCAGCTTCACGCTCTGCGGGAACGACGTCCGCTTGCCCGGCTTTACGTCGTCCGCAACGGCCTCGATGTAGAGGAGCGCACCATGCTCGCGCCAGATCTTTCCGGCCTTCCTCGCCATGCGCCGGTAGGCCTGCACGTTTTTCTGCGGGACTGGAAGCACGAAACCATCCACGTATGCCATCGTCATCCTCCTCGCTGAGATTTCGGAATCGATTACTCTTGCTTGATCGCCGTCCCTCCGCCAAAGGCCGCGGAAGCGGCTTGCATCATATCTGTTTAGCGCAAGGTGCTGCGGATGTCCATAGGGGCCAGGACTTCCTGGACGAGACGGGTGTTGGTGTCGGCGTTGTGAGGACCCGCAGCCGTGGCGCAGCATGTGGGGATAGACGCGCATGGGCAGGCCGGCGGCCTCGCCGGCCCGGCGCAGTGTGTACTGGATGGCAGCGGCGCTCATCACCAAGCTCCGACAGGAAAACGAAGGGACTATCGCGCGCAACACGTCGCCCTACGACGGGCTGCGTGGCGCTCTTGCTCCCGCTCGAATAAACAATAACCCCGCCGCGCTGTCTGAAGGCTCGGATCAACCACGTTCGCAACCATGCAGGCTCGTTACAGCACATCACACAGGCCGGGACGCCGTCATGAGCGGGGCGGTTCATGAACCACTGGTCAGTATTACGTCTGGTGCGCATGCTGCCGGCGCCGAAGCCGCACAACCCATACTTCGACGCGGCGAAGCGCCATCACACGCCGGTCGGCTTCCGCAACAATCATCCCCGTGTCCCGCCCACGCAGGAGGAGTTGGCGCGCCTGCGGCGCGATCTCGGTGCGAAGGCGCCGGCCGGCGCGCCGCAGATCGACCTCTCGCCGGTGGCGCCGGATCTGGCGCTGCTGCAGGCCAACCGCACGCGACACACGGTCACCTGGATCGGGCATTCCACCGTGCTGGTGCAGACAGGCGGGCGCAACCTCATCACCGATCCGATGTTCTCGCGGCGCGCCTCGCCCCTGCCTTTCACCGGCCCACGGCGCCACCAGCCGCCCGGCATCGCGCTCTGCGATCTGCCACTCATCGATCTGGTGCTGATCTCCCACAGCCACTACGATCATCTCGACTTGCCCAGCGTGCGGGCGCTTTCGCGCCAGCGCGGCGCACCGCCCGGCTTCGCCGTGCCGCTGGGGCTGGAACGCTGGTTCCGCCGCCGGCTGCCCAATGCGAACGTCGTGGCGCTGGACTGGTGGGAGAGCCGCGCGGTGGCGGGTATGACGGTGACGCTGGTGCCGGTCCACCACTGGAGCGCGCGCACCCCCTGGGACGGCAACAGCACCCTGTGGGGCGGTTGGGCTGCGGAACGCGCGGGCTTTCGTTTCTTCTTCTCCGGCGATACCGCCTACTCGCAGGATTTTCCCGAGATCGGCCGCCGGCTCGGCCCGTTCGACCTCGCCGCCATCGCCATCGGCCACTACGAGCCGCGCTGGTTCATGCGCAACAACCACATCAATCCGGAGGAGGCGGTGCGCATCCACGGCGAGATCGGCGCGCGCCGCTCGCTCGGCATCCATTGGGGGACCTTCGAGCGCCTGACACAAGAGCCCCTGGACCAGGCGCTGCGCGATCTTGCTGCGGCACGGCTGGCCCGAGGTGTGGCGGAGGAGGAGTTTTTCGTGCTGCGGCACGGCCAGACCCGTGTGATCGAATGATCGGGGACAGCCGTGCCTTCTCGGGCGCGGCCGAGTGAACGCCGCTCCCACCGAAAGTGCAACCATCACTTCTTCCCGCTGGACTCTACGAGCAGGCTCGCTATCCTTCGCCTACGTCATACGGACAAGGGGCACGATGAACGTCCAGGGGTCTTGCGACGCTCAGTTTCAAGCGGTACGAGGCGAATTTGAGCGGAATTTCCAGGAGCGCGGGGAGATCGGCGCCTCGGTCTGTGTCGTTCTCGGCGGGCAAATCGTGGTGAACCTGTGGGGCGGGACGGCGCGCGGCGATACGGGTACGCCTTGGACGGAGGGAACCGTGAGCCTGATCTTCTCGTCCACCAAAGGGGCGACGGCCCTCTGCGCGCACGTGCTCGCTTCGCGGGGTCTCCTGGATCTCGATGCGCCGGTGGCCGAGTACTGGCGCGAGTTCGCCCAGGCACGCAAGGGCTCCATCACGGTAAAGATGCTCCTGAACCACCAGGCAGACCTGCCGGCGCTGCGTGGCACCTTGTCACGAGGCGCGTTCTACGATTGGGACTTCATGATCGCCACACTCGAGAAGGAGGAGCCGTTTTGGCAACCGGGTACCCGGACCGGATACCACGGCTTCACGTTCGGCTGGCTGGTGGGCGAGGTGGTTCGGCGTGTATCGGGGAAGTTATTGGGCACCTTCTTTCAGGACGAGGTCGCCAGACCGTTAGGAATCGATTTCTGGATCGGGCTACCGAGACATCTGGAGTCGCGTGTCGCACGCATGATCCCGGGCGCACTCGACACCACGACCCGATTTTTCGCGGCGCTCCAAGATCCTAGCTCCCTCCCATCGCTCATGTTTCTAAATACGGGCGGGTACATGGCGGAGCCCGATTACGACTCGCCTGTCGCTCACACCGCCGAGATCGGAGGATCGGGCGGTATCACCAACGCGCGTGGCCTCGCGTGCCTGTATGCCCCCCTCGCCACCGGCGGGAAGGGGCTCGCCACCCGAGACGCGATTGCCCGGATGGCGGCCGTCTCCTCGGCGACGGGCCGCGACGCCGTCCTCCTGATGCCCACGCGGTTCTCGTTGCGGTTCATGAAGAGCATGGACAATCGCCGGCTAGCGCGCGGCCAGGACAACAGCGTCATTCTGTCTGAGGAGGCATTCGGGCATGCCGGATTCGGTGGCTCGATCGGATTTGCCGACCCGAAAGCAGAGATGTCGTTCGGGTACACGATGAACAAGATGGGGGCGGGCGCCGGGCTGACTGAGCGCGGCCAGCGCCTGGTCGACGCCGCATACCGCTGTCTCGGCTATCGGTCCAGCGCTTCCGGCGCCTGGGCATGAAAGCCCTACACCCCGAGATGGCGATATGAACGGCCGCGTGCTCATCATCGCGGGCTCCGACTCCGGAGGAGGGGCGGGGATCCTCACCGCCATTGAACATCCCCCCGTGATTACCAAGATCCTCACCCATCTCGGTTTGCCTGCCGCGCCGATCCCGCGCGCTTCGCGCGCCAGATCGCCGATGCCTTCTACAAGTTGGCTGAAAGAGTAGACCAAGCGGTGCTATGAGCCTTGCCGGCAAGACGCTGTTCATCACCGGCGCGTCGCGCGGCATCGGGAAGGCGATCGCGTTGCGCGCCGCGGGCGACGGCACGAACGTCGCGATCGTCGCCAAGACCGAGCAGCCGCATCCGAAACTGCCGGGCACGATCTACTCCGCCGCCGAAGAGATCGAAGCCGCAGGCGGGCGAGCCTTGCCGATGCCGGTGGACATCCGGAACGACACCAAAGTCGCCGAGGCGGCGAAGCGCTGCACGGAGCACTTCGGCGGCATCGATATCCTGGTCAACAACGCGAGTGCGATCTCGCTCACCGGCACGCTCGAGACGCCGATGAAACGGTTCGACCTCATGTTCGGCGTGAACGTGCGCGGCACGTATTGCTGCTCGCAGGCCTGCATCCCTTACCTCAAGCGGTCGGCGAAGGCCGGCCGCAATCCGCACATCCTCAATCTCGGGCCGCCGCTCAACCTGGACCCGAAGTGGTTCAAGCATCACAGCGCCTACACGATGGCGAAATACGGCATGAGCATGTGCGTGATCGGCATGGCGGAGGAGTTTCGCGCCGACGGCATCGCGGTGAACGGGCTCTGGCCGCGAACGGTCATTCACACCGCCGCATTGGCGATGATCCCCGGCGTCGATCCCAACCGCTGTCGCACGCCGGAGATCCTTGCCGATGCCGCATACATCATCCTGAACCGCGACAGCCGCAAGCACACCGGCAATCTCTACATCGACGAGGAGGTGCTCACCGCCGAGGGCGTCGTCGATCTCGCGCGCTATGCGGTGGTGCCAGGCGCGACGAATTTGCTGCCCGATCTGTTCGTCGATTGACGCACCACGGAGTAAGATTGCGACACTGAGCAGCCCGTCGGCCGCCTCATGAAGACGAATATTACGCTGGTCACGGGCTGTTCCACGGGCATCGGCCGCGCGCTGGCCGAAGAATTCCACCGTCGGGGACATGTGGTGTATGCCACGGCGCGCCGGGTGAGCACGCTGAGTGCGTTTGAGGCGCGTGGTATCCGGACGGCCACGCTCGATGTGACGGATGCAGAGAGTATCCGCCGCCTGCAGACGCGTCTTCAGCACGACGGTGTCACCGTGGCGCTCCTGATCAACAATGCGGGCTACGGCGCGCTGGGACCGCCCGCCGAGCTGCCCATGAACGAGCTGCGCCTTCAGTTCGAGACGAATGTGTTCGGTATGGTGGCTTTGGTCCAGGCGCTGCTGCCCGATATGGTGCGCCAACGTTCCGGGCGGATCGTCAATATCAGCAGCGTATCGGGTGTGCTGCCCACGCCCTTCGCAGGCGCCTACTGCGCCACCAAGGCGGCGGTGAATGCGCTCTCCGATTCCCTGCGCATGGAGTTGCAGCCCTTCGGCATTGCGGTCATTACGGTCCAGCCTGGGGGCGTTGCATCTCAGTTCAGTGCGACCGCGGCTAAACGCAGTAACCTAAAGGACGCTTCTCTGTACGCGGCCGTCACGGATGCGATTGCTGCGCGCGTAGGAGCTTCGCAGGCGCGAACGACGCCCGCTGAGGTGTTTGCGCGTAAGATGGCAGACGCAGTGCTAGCGCCCAATCCGCAGGCCGTCGTCCGGATCGGTCACCACAGTCTTCTCTTACCGTTCCTCAAGCGCTGGCTGCCCACCCGCGCGCTTGATCGCGTGCTGAGCCGGCGCTTTCGGTTGGACCGGCTTTCATAGTGCGTATTCAGCCAAACCCAGCACCTTTTCCTATCGAGCGCTGTTCGCGACCAGGATACGTCGAGACCAGCAACGAATGACTGCCTGCGGCCACAAGCGGTCGCTCACCCTCCAAAGCGGTATTCTTCAGTCGGTGGAGTCCCCCGAGTGTGACAGCGAAGGCCGGAATCTGACTTCTCAACCCTCACACCGCCTCGGCCGATGCGGTAGCGTTCGGGGTGGGCGCGGAAGTCGATCCGGCGGAACGGCAGGGGATAGTCAAACGGCGTCGCTCAGGCAAGTAGTAAGTAGTCAGCATTCAGTGGTCACTAGAGAAGGGATGAGCCATGCTGACTACTGGCTACTTGTCTTCCTTGGGCAGGTTTGCTTCGATCTTCACCGGCGCCTCGCCGTTTTTCTTGTCGATCCCAATCTCTTTGGCCGCGGCTTTCGATAGGTCGATGTCCCGGCCTTTGGCGTAGGGGCCGCGGTCGTTAATTTCTACCTCCACTGACTCCCCGGTCTCCAGGTTCGTCACTTTCGCTTCCGACCCGAGCGGGAGGGGTGGGGTGCGCGGCCGTCAGGTCGCCCTGGTCGAATTTCTCCCCGCCAGCCGTCTTCTTCCCGTGAAAGCCTTTGCCGTAGTACGACGCCTCGCCCACTTGCTCGATCACTTTCTCACCTCCGGTGCCGGTTTTCGTGCGGACGGTGTCCTCCACTAGGTCGTGCTTACCTTCGGCCTTCTCGGTCCGCTCGGCCCCTTTCTCGACCTTTTTGGCAACGGCCTCGACGCTTTGCGAGGCTTCGTCGGCGGCCGCGGCGCCGCAGAGCCAGAGCACGGACGCCGCAACGGCGGCGCGGAGTACGGGGAGTGCGCGTAACGGGGTGTCCATGGTAACGACCTCCTTGACTGACGTGAAAGGTTAACTCGACGAACAATCTGGTACACGACCAGCTGCTCGCACAAGCCTTACTCTGAAGCTGCACTGACTGTGCCGCGCTGGCCGCCTCAGCCTAAGTCACGGTGCCTTACCAAAGCTCTTATTCTTACGCCACGGCGAGGGACTACGCTGTCGGTAAGCGTTACCGCGGGACCTAGAGCGTACCGGCGCGATGAGGGTCCAGCCAGCAGCAGGCCGAACAGGCCGAGTCTCTGGGGTTGACGAGAATGAAGCATCGGTACGAACGAGACGATCCAGAGCCCCACCCGGGAAGACGAGCAGCATTGACAATACATACAGTGTCGGCCAGCTATGCGCAACCCCCCAAATGGGGGGTTTAATCGACAAGCGGTGTCTCTTTTTGTTTCTGCGTCGCCAGGGCTGGCGAGCAGGGAAGGGAGGGGCGCGGCCCCGACCTCGCGCAGGCATTCACAGGACGGCTTTTGTAGGGGTCCCCCCACCTCGCTCCTCGTCCAAGGTGCGCCGTAACTCGTCTGCACGGCCGGCGCCACCTGGAGAGACCTAGCATTGGGTGGCGCAGCGGCGAACTGCGGCGCGAGGCAGGTAGCGGACCGCGGGGGGACTTTAAAGTGGCGGTGGGACCTACCCAAATACCGCCAATTCTACCGCAGTGCACCGTAATAGAATCAATTAGTTATGGCTCTGAGAGGGATTTTTAAGTCCCTTGCGCATTGACATCGATGGCACCTGCGCGGCCGGAAAGAGAGACTTCTTCTGCTCGTTGATCACGAGCTTCACCAGGCCACCGGGGACATGCTGGGCAAGGCTTAAAGGGCAATCAGGGCGTCCAAGGCCCGCGCTCCATCATTTCACCGACAGCGCATTGTCCACGGCGATAACGCCGTCTACACGCTCGGCGATATCTTGCGCTCTCTGTTTTTTGTCGACGCTATCGACAGATCCGCTCAGCTGCACCCCGCCTATGAAGGTCTCCACCCCGATCGCCAGGCCAGCCGTGCCTGGGTCTTGCAACAGCGCCGCTTTGACCTTTGTCGTTATCACCGTATCGTCGGTAAGCTCCCCGACAGCCTCGTCGGTCCCGATCTCGTCGGTAGCCTCGCCCGGTGCTTCAACCGGCTGCTCCGCGGCCGTGGCTTTTTTCGCGGGCGGATCGGCCCGCACCTCTTTGCCGTAGCCGGCCTCGGCTATCTTAGCCCGGCCACTGTATGTCGTGTATGTCGCCGAAGCATCCTGTGCCGACAATGCAACTAAGATTATGACCGCGCAAGCGGCCGTGAGAGCTTTTTTCATGTGTAATCTCCATATCAAGCCAATTGTTTCCCTTCTAGCAGCGGGCAGACGACGCCTCGATCCGAGGCCGGCAATCTTGCCGAGAGACGACCACCATCCGTGGAACCGCGAAAAACTATAGTCCGGCTTCTGTGATGAAGTCAACAGTGCTCGGTGGACGATCCCGGCCCGCGGTACTTCGGCGAGGTCCGAGTCGATCTGCAGCGCTCGACCGTCGAACCCTACGATCGGAGCAAGACCGGTCCTGAGGGTGCGATCACCGAGTCGATTGAGCGCCTGGCGGCTGCGCGGCGCCGAGGGTCGACGTAGGGGCCGCCCCCGTAGGCGCCTAAACCCCTCGCATCTTCCTGGCGTCGATGCGCTTCAATGCTTCAGGTTGCTCCCGCAGCAGTCGCGCCAGTTCCCGCAGGATCGTCCGCGTGCGCCCTTGTAGGCGTTCCGGCTGGCCCTGGCCCCCATCTCGGTCCCCCCATTTGGGGGATGGCGCTGACCGACCGAAGAGACGATCATTGTGCCTCGCCCGCGACGGGACGGGTGACTGCGCGTGGAGTCTGAAGTTCAGGCGCTCGGAAAGCCCCTAGGCACCCGGTGCCGGCCGATGAAGCGCGAACCTGGCAAACGCCAGGTAGCCCGTATGAAACAGGTGAGCGGGGTTTAGTGAGGGATTCCGATATGCTTCGATCGGTCCAAAGGCTCGAGCGTCGCGGCGGGTTCCGCCCGCGGCTCTTCGATAATCGCAGTCGCTGGGAGTATCTGGAGTACCAAGCGATCGCCCGGGTCCAGGGAACGGAGGTACAGGCGCCCGCGCCCGTTATTCTGAACGACGCTCACGAGCGCCTGGAGGGCCTCCTCCGGCGCGCGGCATACCGGCCGGAGCAGCTCCCCGAGTAGCGCTGTTCCCCGGCATCACAGCTCTTCTTGCACCTCGTCCCGCTACGTTCGCGCAAGGGATGGAATCACGGGATACACGCGGGGCAACGGGAACCTACGTCCAAGGCCGCGCGCTCGGCTTGTCTCAAGAGGTCCACCGCGCCTTGGATGGCTATACTGTGTTTCTTGATAGTGGTGGTAGGTTCCATGCACGCTGGATGCGCGGCGGGTCTTATCGTAGGTGGAAGGCTGGTAACTGGTTGCCGCATCCTCCAACACTTCCGCCGTGAAGAAATCGGGATACTCCCGCGCCATCGTCCGTACGTCCTCCTCGGACATCTCACGCGGGACAGCTTCGAGACGCTGCTCCAGCTCCTCGTCGGACAGCGCCTGAAGCTCGGCCTCCAGGCCGGTAGGGAGGAGGCGTTCTAGACGGATAATACGTGCGGTGAGCCTGGCCATCGCTTTACTCCCTCTTCTTGCACAAGGCTTGTTCTAGCGCCGCAACACGCTCCGTGAGCTCCTCGACTTCAACCACCCGCGCCTGCGCGGAGATGGCCTGCATGAGGGCCGCGGCCTCATCGGGGTGATGTCGCCCTGGGCGCAGGCCCCGAGCACCGTCCGCCCCTGGCTCGCTGGGGTGTCGGCGCCCGGCAGGGTTAACGTTTCCGCCGCGCTCTTGAGTGCCGGCAAGGTGCGTTCGAGGATGAGCCGCGCGGCCTGGATATCGCCGCCCTTGGCGGCCGCGGCCAGGGTTTTCAGAATGGCCGGCACCTCCTTGAGCACGCCGTAGCGGAGATTGGAGCACCTCTCGCGCGCGCCCTCCTTGGGGTTGCCGCACTGTGCTGGTTTCCAGGATCCACCCGAGCGCGCCACGCTGTTTTCACTCTGCTTTGATCAGACCTCGTTATTTTACCCCGTACGGACGCACTGCCAGGCCTACCATCATCGAGGTCTTCGAGCGCTTTGGGGCGCGCTGTGCCATAAGGCCCAATGGTACCCCAGGCAAGCGAGCCCATCATCGACAGGACGCTCTGGGACGACGTGCAAGCCATCCTCGCCACCAACGGCAACACCGACCCGCGCCCAGGGGCCATTCCTGCTCAAGGGCGCCTTGGGGTCGGACGGGCGGGCGCTCACGCCCTGGTTCACGCGCAAGAGGAGCGGGCGGTTGTACCGCTACTGCCTGCCGGCCCGCGACAAAACAGGGCATGCGGGGCCTCCGGCCTGCCGCGCCTGCCGGCCACTGAGCTGAAGGGGGCCGTGCTGGAGCAGGTGCGCGGCATACTGCGGGCGCCAGGGATGGTGAACGACGTCGTCGCCCGAGCGGTTGAGCTCGACCCGATATTGGACGAGGCGCAGGTCACGGTGGCGATGATCCGGCTGGATGCGATATGGGACCAGCTCTTCCCGATCGAGCAGCAGCGGATCGTGCGGCTCCTGGTCGAGAAGGTGATCGTCTCGCCGAGCGATATCGAGATTAGGCTTGGGGCCAACGGCATCAAGGAACTGGCGCTTGAGCTGCGCCCGGCCGTGCCGGAGGAGGAAGCCGCATGGAACGCCTTGATAAGCTTCTCAATGCGAACGCGGGAAGAATCGTTCTCCTTTCAGGCGGATGGGGTGTTGGAAAGACCTTCCAGTGGGTAGCGGCCTTGAATCGGCATCGCGCCACTGCCCCAAATGAATCTGCTAGGTATGCGTACGTTTCGATGTTTGGCTTGGGTTCTGTGCCAGAGGTCCGGCGCCGTATTGCGGAAGAAATGGTGGCCTCGATTCGACTACCTGGAACCGGCACTATTGGCGATCAAGTCGAACCCGATGGCTGGAAACTCAAGCCGATGCAACTCATGAAGCTCCTCCCCGTGGTGCCGTATCTCTCGAAGCTCGAGGGTCTGGCCAGCGAATTGTCTTTTGGAGCGGTGCGAGACGCCGTCATTTGCTTTGACGATCTGGAGCGCGCCTCTCCACAACTCCGACTTGCCGACTTACTCGGCTTGGCTTTGTTCATGAAAGAGCAAAGAAACTGCCGCATTGTCCTACTTACAAACCCGGAGAAGCTCAAAGAGAGCGACAAGCCAGACCTTGAGCGGTATCTGGAGAGGGTCGTAGACGAGGTACTGCGTCTCCAACCGACTCCACAGGAAGCGGCCGAAATTGCATTCAAGGACAAAGCGTCGAAAGTAGCATCTTTGTTGGCCCCTCGTTTGATCGAACTCGGGGTTAACAATATCCGTGTAATCGCACGGCTTCATGATTTAGCGCTTGAGCTCGAATCAGCGCTAGCGGAGTACCGCGACGGGGTGTTGAACCAAGCAGTCCAGGCAGTGGCCCTCTTCGGTGTTGCCCATTTCCTACCTACCGACGACTTCCCTTCAGTGGCGTATTTGGAGACCTATGGGAGCGACGACTGGTTCCGATACACTCGGGATGTCAAGGAGCCCGCCGAGATGTCGAACGATGAGCGCAGGTACGCCACGTGGAATGAGCTACTTCAAAACTATGGGTACGGATCGACGGACGAGCTGGACCTCGAAGTGTCTCGCACTATTCAGCGTGGCTTCGTGGACGCCATAGCACTGCAAACCCCTGCGAGCAAGCTATCCGCGCAACTGGACGGTGCCGCAAGCCGACAGATTCTTACCAACGCGTGGGAAGTGTTATCGGGGTCGTTCGACAACAACAAAGACGAAGTCGTGAATGCCCTTGCGACCGCCGCAGTGGACTGTGTACAGACCATGGGGGTCCAGGATATGCACTCGATTTACAGCGTTTTGCTCGACCTCGGCGAAGACGAACGTGCGTCCCGAGCATTGGAATCATTCATAGCCGCGAATCAGCAACACCCTGAAGTGTTTGATCTCAGTAACAATCCGTTTTCCGGCTATATCACCTTAGCGGAGTTCCGCCACCGTATGCAGGCCGAACACGAAAAACACAATGTTCCTAAATCACTCGAATTCTCACTGGACAGCATTGACATCAAGCGCGGGTGGTCCGCGGAAGACTTGCAACGAGTCGCCGCTGCAACAGAACAAGAGATGTACGATGTATTGAGACCCGCAAAAGGATCTGTGCTCCGATCGCGCCTTAGGACTCTCACCGACTATGGGGCACCTCTAAAAATTGTCTTTGTCACGGCGAATTGTGGTTTACAGCGAGTCATGGCTAAGGGATAATGTGCAGGTAGCGAGACACTGAAGAGCGGAGTCGATGACGATGCATGGCCAGCCTGGCTTTTTTGATATTGAGCGGCGCGCCGCGAAGTTGACGGAGATGGGGGATCCCTTGGTGGGGTTGAACGCGGAGATTGACTGGGAAGCGTTCCGGCCTGATCTGAATCGGGTGCATGAGAAGGCGAGAAAGAGCAATGCCGGGGCCAAGCCGATAGATGTGGTTCTGATGTTCAAGATGCTGGTGCTGCAGCAACTGAACAATCTGTCGGATGATCGGATCGAATACCAGGTACGCGATCGGTTCTCCTTCATGCGTTTTCTGGGTCTGGAGCTGGAGGACCGCGTGCCGGATGCCAAGACCGTCTGGCTGTTTCGTGAACGGCTCAAAGAGCTGGAGCTTGTGGAAGTGCTGTTTGCCCGGTTTCATGAACAGCTGGCGGCCAAAGGTTATGTGGCCTGTGCGGGGCAGATGATAGACGCCACGTTTATCGAGGTGCCGCGCCAGCGCAACAGCCGAGAGGAGAACGCGCAGATCAAGACGGGAGAGCCGCCTGCGGAGTGGAAAGAGCACCCGGCCAAAGAACGCCAGAAGGATGTGGATGCGCGTTGGACCAAGAAGAACGAAGAGAGCCACTACGGTTACAAGAACCACATCAACGCCGATGAAGAGCACAAGCTCGTGCAAGACTACGAGGTAACGGATGCGGCGGTGCACGACAGCCAGGTATTTGAAGAACTCCTCGATCATACCCCTGGGCAGGACGGCATGAAACGGGCGGCCTATGCCGACAGCGCCTATCGTTCCCAGGCACACGAAGAGAAGTTGGCCGAGGAAGGCATCGAAAGTCAGATCTGCGAAAAAGGGATGCGCGGCCGTCCCTTGACCGACGAGCAAAAGCAGTCAAACCGAAGCAAATCCAAGGTTCGGGCGCGGGTCGAGCACATCTTCGGGGCTCAGGCCGCGATGGGCGGGCATATCGTGCGCACCATCGGGTTAAAGCGGGCACGAGTGAAGATCGGGATGATCAACCTGGTGTATAACATGAAGCGCTTGGTGCAACTGATCCGG
>JALZID010000084.1 GCA_030860485.1 Pseudomonadota bacterium
GGACTTACCGCCGCCGCGGTACCGACGACTGCCACCAACTCCCGATGCCCTCGTGCCTTGACCCGTAAGACACAGAAGCCCGTCTCCTCGCTGTGAAACGTGACCCGCTCCACCGATCCCGAGAGCCATTCCCGTGGGGCTAGCACCCTGGCCGACATGCGATTGATGATACACGAACGAAAGGCGGCTCGGGCGCTTCCGGGACCGGCCTAGCTTCTTCCGCTCGTTGCTCCTGCTGCTTCCGTGCCTGTATTCCCAGGGCGGTATATTGCGTGCGGATCAAGCCACAACCCTGCTTTTGGCGTTTTCGCGGAATTCTCTAAAACATATAAACCTTTGTCTGTCCCGTATTTTCTATACACCCACGCCATCCCGCGCTTGACTTGCTCGGCGCTTACATTAATACCGTTGACATAGACCCGTCCCACTGTACGGCCATAGCGATCAACATCTTCTTGAACAACTTTGACCGACTTCCCGAATACAATATCGGATAGTGATTTCTTGGATTGATTACCGAACGCTTGTGATATCTCTGGCGCGTCTATTTGCGCCAGCCGTATCTTGTGCTGTTGTCTACTAGCGTCGAGTTTGTGGCACCGATCCGCTTCGAGACAGAGTGATGGCCCTTTCCAATTATCGCATTTTAAATAGAGTTACGGAAAGCTGGTTCCCCCGCGATCTGTGTCACTTTGGCTTCATGACTAGCAAATGAATCTGGCTTGTCTTTTAAATAATATGGTATCAAGCCAGCGCGCTTTTCTTTTTTATCTGCCGTTTAATTCTTTCTCTAGTGGGAGGAGGCGCTGGAGCTGATTCCCAGATCCTATGCTTTTGCCTATTGGGGTCGTGGTTCGATCAGATCCTTTGTAATACCTTCCTAATCTTTTTCCTTTCTCGTCGTACTGATCTATGTAGCTACCGTAATCTGTCGTGCATCCTATCCGCACGCCCTTTTCATTCTTGATACACTCCCTCTCTCCGGCTAGCGCTGCGTTGGTAAGAAGAATTATAAATGATAATGTAGCTAGAACCCTAATAGATGCCCGCATGATCTACTCTCCAAAAATGTCGACAAATAATCGGAGCGGACAGCGGGATTCGAACCCGCGTGTACTTGCTTGGAAGGCAAGGGCCCGACCTCTAAGGCTACACCCGCATAACAGATAAATTATACTTTATAAATCACTGGGTAACAAATTCAATGGAAGATATCTCTGTAATGCGGCGCCCTCGGATCCGATAAGGTTCATGGAAAAGTTCTTGTGCGGCAGGGCGTGGGGCGCCTCAGGGACGAGGGACAAACCAACTGCTGGATCTCTGGATCGGGCGATGGCGCTAGGTACCGTTGCCTTTCGTCGCCGTCTTGATAGGGGGCCAGCCGATGGTGGTGAACGGCTGCCGCCTCCTCGACGCATTCGCGCTCGGCGCGATACTGAGCTGTGTGTGGTTTGGCTGGTATTTCGCGGTGTCGCTTGGTTTCAATGGGCACAACAACGAGGCCGGCGACGCTCGTGCTCGGATTTGAGGATAGACCCAAGACATCCAGGGTAAAACGCATAGCCCTTCCCGAAGTGGCATGGCACCACAATTGCCGCGAGTACAGCCCCCAATAGCGGCAGACCGAGGAGCATCGCGGTTAGAACGATCAACGGAGCAACAATCTTCATAAGGCCGACCTACTGACGGGCGCGACTGCGTCTTCGGCTGTCCGGCGTGTCTCTTGTCCAGTACGGTCAGGTCCTGACTCGCAAAGGAACGACCGACCGGTACCACCATTCTGCCGCCTACGCGCAACTGCGCGATTGAGAGGCGGGGGTATCTCGGTCACGGCGGCGGTCACCAGGACCCCATCATAAGGGGCGTGTTGCGCACAGCCCAAATAGCCGTCCCCGACTAGCGCCTCCTCCGCGCCTTTTGCCGCAACTTCCGTAAACGAAGGCCACCATCCCGATGCATGCTCCACAAATGCCATAGATGAAACCCTCTGAACTCAGCCGATCGTAGTAGAGGCTAAGCACAGTAGGCACGACAAAGCACGTTGCAACACCGTTGAAAATCCACCACAGACGATCGAGCGAAAAGAGATGCTTGAACAAATGAGAAATCTATTCGTCATTACCATATACAAGGCGTAGCTCCCCTCCAATTCTTTTAATCCGAATTCCAGGCATAGGAGTATATGGTTCTATCGTGCCTTTCTGGCGCTTCTTCATTTGTTCTAACCACCGAGGAACTTTGGCAACTACGACTGGTTCAGTATCCACTGAATCTCTTATTGTAGCCTCATCAGCCTCTACAATAAGATCCCTATCCTCAATCACTCTCTCTGGAACGCACATGATTTGATTCTCAGGTAAAATAGGTTCTACTCTTGAGATCGGATTTGTTGAGTCCATTTCCATTTGCATACGCTCTCTAAAACTAGTATCCATCTTCATCCCAGTTCATGGACCATGGTTGCGTGCTCGTCACATACACTTTATACGATAATACCAATCAGAAGTCAAGCCTTTGCGAAGAGGTTCGTCACGCTGACCCGAGAATTAGCCATGTCAGGCGTCTCGGATCAGGCCGAGCGCATATTTGCGTTCCGCGACGAAGACATGCCCGGCATCTGCCGGCCGTCGTCCCGCACGAACATGTGGTCGCGCTCCAGCCCGTGAACGCGACTGAACTCGGTGCTGAAGGTCGAGCTGCCCCCGACAACGCGGCCCAATGCCCGGCGCCACGTTGCCAAGTTGAGCCCGAAGCGCAATGTCGGTCTGCGACTGGCGCAGTTCCTGCCCCCAGTGGGCGACGGCGCCGGACGCATTGGCGAGAGCGTGCACGAGAAGTGCCGAAGGCTCTGGAAGAATTGTGAAAGAAAACTCTCCACCAGCCGTTCCATGGTAGTGTTGGCATTTCTTGCGCTGTTGTTGAAAAGATTATGAACAGGCTCTTGCTCCAGTCTATGGATTATAGAATTTCCGATCAAAAAGTCTCGTCGGAAGGATGAATTGTTTTTCCAAACCACAAAGCACCCCCCAAAGAAATAGGAAAGCTTCTATGGAGATAAGAGCGCAAAGCAACCAAAACTGGAGGTCGAGCCCTACAACCGAATCATATTCCCGGTAGATTATCACACAGACTGCCAAGACAACTGTTGTGATCCAGAATAAGCGAATGCTTCTGCGGTCACTATGCACACCTCCAGGGTTGCGACCAAATGCTTTTATCAGCATAGGACGCACCACTATAACATGGAAAAACCCCATCAGAAATCCGAAAAGCGGAGCCAAGAACAAGTACCGGATCAAGAATTGTGACATTTTCGCCTCTCCTCAGTTGACTTCAAACAATATAGCACACGGTAGAACATGGTCAAGAAGCTATACTTTGTCTCCTTTCCCCTCAAACGCAAGGCAGAGAGTTCACAAATAGATTTATTTGTAGATATCTTTTCGATGGCCGACTTTCAAGACCACCATCACAATCGCTCCGTCCCTGTCGGTCACGTCGGCCGTCGCCACTTCAATCCCCTGCGGCAGCCCTTCCGTGTCAGTGGCCAAATGGCTCTTGAAGGAGACGGCGGGGGTCTCCCACGAGCCACCCGTCGCCCTAGTTCACTCGCCCTCGCTTTTCGCGTAGGTAGAGAGATGTTTAACGACTACCTCGGTATCGTTGTGAAGGACGGGATGGATGGCAAAGGCAGGGCCCTTGCGACTTAGGATAATCTTCATCCCGAGCGGCAGCTTGAATTTTCACTTGGGTACCGCTTCTTGCGCGCGACGGAGATGTATCCTCCGCGAGTTTGAGAATGCTCTGCACGTCCTTGAGTATCTCATTCGGCAACTCGTCCGACATTACGACGCGGCGGTTTGTATTGTACATATGACGGAATAGGGCCGGCCACTCTTTCAACAGAGGACCTTCCGTTTCGGGCAGGACGATACGGTCGAAGCTAATCAAAGGCCCCCTAAAGTCATGGGAGCTTGGATGTTCGTGGCGACCGATACCCACCCAGTTCACCCGGCGGTCGATTCCGTAGGAGCGTGGCTCTGCTCCTACTCCACCAATGCCTATCACTGCATCAAATTGACGTGCGCGCACCTTGCCCATGCAGTCCTCGATACCAAATACGCCCTCTCGGGTCAAAGTCTCCTGGCAGGTGACCGGAATACGACAGGACCCGTGGGCAGTCGCTAACCGAATTCAGTGGAAGAAGAAAAAGGTGCTAAGCAGAAGGGGCACTACTTGCACCCAGAGCTGTGCGGACAACCGGAAGAGACAAGGATTCATCGGGGGCTAGAGCCCGAGGACCAACTACGACGGGTAAGTCAGCTGGTGCCAGAACAGCTAAGGCAGCGGGTAGAACAGCACCTGCAGGCGCTGCTGCGGGGCGACCATGTAGACCGTGAAGAACTACCGGATTTGGTGGTAGAGGCCAGACAGCTGGCAGAACAGCGCCCTCTAGAACAGCCACCGAAGATTGACCGCGCCCGCCTTGACGAGGAATTGCGACAGGTGGAAGAGTTGGTGCAGCGAATGCGCCAAACGACCCCGGGGAAGTAATGCGATTAACCCTATTAGTGTGTTGCAAGGGTCCCTCCTGCTACCGAGCGCCTTGAGCACACAAGGATGGACCTGTCCTGGCACGATCCCGATACGAAGGAGCTGCTGCTGTACTTGGAAAGGGAGACCGACTGTGTCAGGGGCATGACGCATTGCCTTCCCAAAGTCTTAGACACGCGATCAATGGGGGCCGCGCACCTCGTGGCCATCCTCGGATGGGTGCGTCCCAACGACATCGCATCGGTTCACAAGCAAATCAAGGACGGCGTAGGCGACCGACTTCTCTTGGTGATCGCGTGGGTTGCCGAAGACAAGAACGCCCGTCTTCATAATGTCCATGGATGGGTGCACTTACCTTCGACCGTCTGGCACCGCAGGGCGGTGGCTGAACCAGACACGGATAGGTACTGGTCTGTTCGGTTCCTACCCGACGCACGCTGGGCACTAGACGTGTAGGCGAGATTGGCCTCCCATAATCATAATCAGGGTCTAAAACGAGCGTTTCTTGGTTTATCCCATCTCATTATTTGCTCAACCCACCACCATTCCCAATACTGCTGATCTACCTTTCTTGGCTCGTTTGGGTCTGGTATCCTATTGAACTCCAGGCTCTACGGTTGTTCTGTACATAGGGTTTTTGCCATATGGACCTCTGCGTGATCGATCTGGCATAATCACATAATAGCAAATTGATACAATGTCTATAGAATAAGCATAGGTTGCATACAAAAATTTCAATCCTTAGTTATAGCAGCATATGTACTTATAACGGTGGGGGGCTGTGTTGCTGGGCTTGCTTTTTTATCGCTAAGGTGCTAAGCTGTCATGAGTATCGGCCCGGAAAATAGAGAGGGATTAAAATGTCACGGCAGTCAAGACTGTGTCCGAAGAGATCGGTCGGAGCATGGCGCAGGGCTACCGCCCCGTCCCGGTCATCCCCATCATCGGCGCGCGAAAGCTTTCTCAGTTGCAGGACAATCTCGCGAGCTTCGACCTGACGCTCTCGGCGGACCAATTAAATACGCTCGAAGAGGCAAGCCGGATTGAACTCGGATTCCCGGACGACTTTTACGCAAAGGAGATGGTTCGTTCACTCGTCTACGGCGGTCTGCGAGACCAGATCTTGGCATAAGTGCATTTTGAGTTTCGCTAGGCTATTGATTATGTCGGCGGCGGTGTTGTTATCGTGGCGGAGGAGCTAACCGTCCATCCCGTTAATTTATATTGGAGGAAGTGATATGAAATATGGTGCACGAAATCAATTAACTGGAAAGGTCACAAACATCAAACGTGGCAATCTGATGAGCCAGGTGAATTTTGATATACCTGCTAACTCACCCATGAGTTCAGTGATGACAATTGATTCCCTGGATAATTTGGGAATTAAAGAAGGTGATCAGGTAAGGGTAGTCGTCAAGGCAGTGAATGTGTTATTGATTAAGGAATAAAAGGTATTAAAACAAACAAGCCCGGCAAAACCCGAGGCATCTTGAAGATCATCGCCGCCATCGAAGACCCTCCCGTGGTCGCCAAGATTTTCACATATCTCGGCTGGTCTGCCCGGGCACCGCCCCGAGCAGCGGCCAGGCCTTCGATCGATTCCAACTGGCCTTCTATGAGGGCCCCGTTGTCAAGCCCCGGCGCCAGATCATTTCTAATCTTTTGTGGCTGTTTTCCTCCGCATGTGACAAAAGGTCTCCGCCGGAGTTATTCACGCTTTGTCCACGGACGAAGACTTTCTCTCAATCGTAGTCGGTGGACAAAGGGTGAATAACCCCGGCCCCATCGGATCAGCACTAAGTTACCAATATAGCTCCTCAACCATGCACGTCGTTTGGTTGGTCGGTTTATCCGAAGCGTGGCAGGCAAAAGTGCCTGCCACAACCTTCTATCCGTGTCGGCATGGGCCGATCACCTCATGCTGCATACGCACAGCGCGTTAAGTAAACCGACGTAAAGAAGCGCCCCATCTGATAGCTACGGTCACTGATCTTCATCAAACCAGGCCAGTTTCGGGCGCTTCTACCAACCTCTTACTTGCAAAAACATTCGAGGGCTCGTGCCGGCGCAAATCCTCTCGCTGGTTTAACCGGCGGCCTTGAGCTCCGCGCCCTCAGGCAACAGCCCCTCTTCGAGGTAGCGCCATAGCGCGACCAGCAACCGACGGGCTAAGGCCACGATCCCCACGCGGCGCATCCGCGCGCCGCCGCTGGCAAAGCGCTCACGAAACCAGCAGCTGAGCTTGGAACTCGGCTGATGGCGCAGCCACAACCACGCGATCTCGACCATCATCGTGCGTACCCGGGCATTGCCGGCTTTGCTAATGCCCTGGTCTCTTTTACTGCCACCACTGTCATAGGGCGTCCCCGTCAGACCCGCGCAGGCCCCAAGCTCACGGCGGTTCCGAAACCCCCGCCAGGCAAAGAATTCCATCACCAAAAGCCATGCACAGTTCGGCCCGATCGCGCGCAGCCCCATCAA
>JALZID010000085.1 GCA_030860485.1 Pseudomonadota bacterium
AGCCAGCGGTAGAGATCGATCCAGTCCTCCCGATCCATCGCGGCCGCCTCACGCTGCGTTACACCGGGGCGTCTCGGTCTCCTGGGACCTCGGCCGCACGGCATACTCGCCGTCGATCTTTACCCAATGGACGGAAAGGAGCCTGGCCTTGAGCCGGACACCCATCTGGCCCCTGCTTCTCGCCCTTCTGGTACTCGAAGGGCTCTGCATAGAGATCGCCGAGCTTGAACCCGACGAGCACCCGCTTCTCGGCCGCGATGTCGGGCATGAGCTCGCGCACGATCGCCTGGGCCTCGCGGCCCGAGACGCGCGTATCGAAGCGGGTGTATTGGACGGCGTCCTCCGCCCCGTGCAACGCCGAGATCTCGACGGCGAGAAACGGCTGGCCGCGTTTCGGTGTGACCTCGCGGGCCCGATGCAGATAGCCGAGGCCCTGGGTATGGAGATCGAAATAGGTGGTATGTTGCTCGGTCATGGTGTGTCTCCTCGAGGATGAAAACCCCGGGGAGCGCACACGCACCCTGCCGGGGAGGTGGTCGTCCCCGGGAAGGGTCAAGCGGAGCAATTCCGCCACGATGCCTGCGGGCCCTTACGGGCCGGCCACCGGAGGTGCAGGCGCGGGTGGCCAAGGGGTGCCTGTCGTGATACACAGGCCAGGGCGCGACTGAGCGCAGTCGCCACGTACAACGTCAATCTCTATGAATCTGGAGCGCCCTGTGTCAGCGAGCGGCGCTCGGCGCGCGTTCGCGGCGGTGCGCAGGATCCCGGCGGGGGTCCGTGGGTTCGCCATCGCCTTTCGCGCGGAAGGTGATCGCTTCGACCCGAGCGAGATCAAGGTCGATACTGTCGGCCTGCACCTCGATGCGTCTCGCCGGCTCCCCGGTCTCCCTGTCGTCCCAAGTGTCCTGCACGAGCGTCCCTTCGACGCGCACCCGCGCCCCTTTGCGGAGCAGCTTCGCGATCGTCTCAGCCTTCGGGCCCCAGAGGTTCACGGGCAGCCAGAATCCTCCTTTGTCGGTAAAGCCGCCATCGCCGTCCGGCACCGGGCGATCGAAGTAGATCCGTAGCGCGGCAACGGCGCGGGGCTCGCCGTCGATCTCGACGTGCTTGAGATCGGGATCGGCGCCGAGGTTGCCGCGGCCCGCGAAATGATTCGACATGAGTGCCTCCTCATCGATACGTGGATGCAGCATTGCAGCAGCAGGCGCTGCTCAGGTGGGCGTATACGCCGATGCGTGCGCCAGATCCAGGGAAAACCCTCATCCGGTCTCGGAGGATTTTCGCAGCGCCCGGATCGCGCCGTACGACTCGAGATAATGCGAGAGACTACGCGTCGCGGCATTGGCGATCGCCCAGCGGGCATTGAGCCGCAGGCGCTCGGCCTCCGCATTGAGGTACCTCCGGCGTTCCGCGGGCGACAGGCCCTGGAGCAGCTCGCGACCGACTTTACCGGCGAGTTCGAAGAGCGTCTGCGCTTCCGGCCTCGCACTCCGCTTGCGCCAGAGCAGTCCACCTCCCTGCCGCCGCACCAGTCGCGCGAGCGGCGCAGGGATCTCCTCCGCGAATCGTTGCTGCAGGTCGTGAAGCGCCACGAGCACTTCGGCGTGCTCCGACTCGAACACCCGCAGCCAGTGCTCGGCCTCTCGCGCATTGGCGATCGCCGGAAACGCGACTGGCGCAGGACACCCGCCTTGTCGCCGGCGCTGCGCACCCTTACCCTTCAAAGGGCCCTTTGGGGTCTGCATTACCGGTATCTAGCGGCGGACGCGCCATTGCCGGTATCTAGTCCGCACGGGCGGTAACCCACCGGGGTTATGGCACTGCCATAACCCCGGTTGCGCCTGCCGCACCCGGCTATGACGCCTGCACCTCCTCATTCCGACCGGCTGGGGAGGTCCAAGAGCCCCCCGGACCGCATCAAGCCCGCCGTGCCGGCCGGTGGCTTGACGATGGGGCGCCTCTCCGGTGCATGCCGGGCCCGCCGGTGGCCATCAAGGACCTCGGGGGGCACCTCCCCCATCCGCTCACGTGCTTTCTGCGCCTTGGCATTACCCTCGCGAAGGTCCTCGCGCTTCACGCCCTCGTACCTGTAGCCGAGCGCGGCGCTCATGGCCCGCCGCAAGGCCCGGGCGCCGAGGGTCATGCAGCGCTCGGCCTCGCGCCGGTCCATGAGCCCGATGTGCCGGGCGGTGAGCACGCCCCGGACCAGCGTATCGAAGTCCGAGAGGACGCGCGCCGCCGAGTACGCGTAGGGGTTGCGAAACTGCAAGGGCACCCGCACGGCCTGGAGCGTCTCGGCGATCTTGACCTCCATGCCGGGGGTGCGCCGCAATTGCTCCTCGACCCGCTCGCGCAGTGCGTTGATCTCTTCTGCGGCCTGCTCAAGGGCCTCCTCGACCTTGAGGAGCCACCAGTCCGCATAAGGGTCATCGGCCAAGACGCAGACCTGGAGCTGAGACAGGATCGCCCCGAACCGGGTGAGGCCGATGATGTAGGGCTTCTCCGCGCTCGCTTTCCGCCCCATGAACACCTGCTGCGCATGGCGGGTCTGGAGCATGAGCCAGACCTCGCTCCGCAAGGCGCCGGGGACGTCAGTGGATGGCCGCCCACGGTCAGCCTCCTGCGCTGGCGATAACGGCAGGGGAGCTTTCGAGTCGTTTACAGTCATCGGGCGTCTCTCGACACGTGCGGTCAGGGTTATGGCACTGCCAAAACTTTCCTTTGTTCGATGCGCATGGTCAGTCGCCAATCGTTGTCAATTCATACCCCTGAGCTCCACAGCGGACGACCTGGTGTGGGTAGGAGACTAGGTGTTTCAGGCTGAAACACTCTCGTGTATTCGATACGCGATCTCGGCCTCGTCACCGACACCCACCGTCGCGTGCCGCCGGTATGGCCGCCCCCCGCCGCAACCAAGCTCGGTGATCCTGCGTAGTCATCGGGCGTCTCTCGACACGTGTGGTCAGGGTTATGGCACCGCCATAACCCTTCCTTCGCTGGATACGCGTGGTCAGTCGCCAATCGTTGTCAATTCATGCTCCTGAGCTCCACAGCGGACGACCTCGTGTAGGGAGGAGACCAGGTGTTTCAGGCTGAAACACTTTCGTGTATTCGATACGCGATCTCGGCCTCGTCACCGAGACCCACCGTCTCGTGCCGCCGGTATGGCCGCCCCCCGCCGCACTCCAAGCTCGGTGATCCTGCGTTTCTCCGCCTCATCGTGCTCACGCAGGAGCCGTTCGCGCTCCCGGCGTGCTTGGTACTGCAGGTGAGCACTGGTCAAGGGCGGCTGTCCTGCCCTCGCCTCCTTGCACATCCAGGCCAGGAGTCCGATCGGGTTCCGGACCGGGCGATTGGTTTTCGCTTGCGCGCGGATCTTCTCGCCGAGCTCGTCGAGAAGCGCCTGCTGGAGCGCCGCTTCCAAATCTCGCAGGTACATCTCGGCCAAGCGCCGTTCGTTCTCGGACAGGCCCTCCGGGTAGACCAGAGGCGGGTAAAAATTTTTGCGCTCCGGTTCCTGATCCGATGTTGTAGTAGTTTTTTTTATATATCTACTACTACTACATAGAGCCGAGTTCGAATTTTGAACTTGGTCGGCGTCTAAAATTTTTGCCTCCACCGCGTTTGAATTTTGAACTCGGTGCGTGACACGCGGCTCGGCATCGTGAACCTGTGATCCTCTCTCCACCGTCCACCGCCAGGATCGGAGAGCCGACAATGCCCCGTGCCGGAACCCAAAGAAGTTGCCACTGCCCTTTCCACGGATCGCCGAGAGGGCCTCGAGACGCTGATCGGCTTGCGACAGGGGTGGGGTTGCGAGCACATCCTCGCCGTCATTGATGCACTCCCCAAGGCTCTGGAGCATGGCCACCGCGACTTGGCGCACCCGTGCGTGGTGGTGGCGGGTCGCGTCCTGCAAGAAGGCCATGTAGCCTGGGTCCAGATAGAAGCTGCTCTCGAGCCCCAGGGGCTCGTCGTGCAGGGCATAGATGTTCCCGCGATAGCGCCCGGATCGATCCCGCACCCGCCGGCAGAGGGTGACCCAGCGGGTGATCCGCAGGATGGCCAGAGAACGCGCCACGGTCGATCGCGCCTGCACATTGGTGCGCTTGATGAGGTAGTCATAGGACGGGAAGGCCACCGTGCTCCGTCCCTGCTCCCGCGCCCAGAGCCACAGCACGGCGAAAACGCGGGAGTCCACGGCCTCGAGCACCGGGTCGAGATGGACGAGCGCGGGCATGGCCTCATGCCAGGCGCTCAAGACCAAGAGCGCGCTCGGCGAGGCCTCGCTTCCCGAGAGCAACCGATCGAGGCTCGCCTCGAGACAGGTTTCGAGCGCTCGCATCGCCGGGTCGACCGGCCCCTGCCCCGGGGCAGCGGTGGGTGTTATTGCGGTGTCTGGTCCATCCTCACGGCGTTCGCCGCGGCCGGCTCGCGCGCCGATCTCGTGTAAACGCCGTCGCCCCTCGGTCACCGGGGCCTACCCTGCCGCTCCCGCGGGGCCCTTCGTTGGGGCCGCGCCGCGGGTGCGCTGGAACACCAGCCAGAGGGTCCGGAGCGGGATCCCGGTGATTCGGTGGAGGGCCAGGTAATCGTCGGCGGTCAGGTCCCCTTCCCCGTTTTTGTCGAGGTCTTGATACGCTCGCCAGATGGCACGCTCTTCGACCTCGGTAGGCTCCCGCGGCCGGCCGATGAGCCGCACCACCCGCAGGCTTCGGCCCCGCTCGGCATACTCGCTCGAGTCCATCCCGAAGAAGTGGTGCATGAGCGGGAGGGGCGCGTCGTGCGCCAGGAGCTCGTCTCGCAGGGACTTCGAGGCCCGTTCGAGGCGCACGTGGCTCACCAAGCGCTGGAAGACGTTGCGGTCGATGGCGCTCGCGCGTAGGAGCGGGAAGTGGACCGAGCTCAAGAGGTCCAGATCTCCGAACCCGAGCGACTCCGCGGCCTCAGCATCCGGCCGCTCGAGCCCTAGGTGAGTGAGGGCCCGATCATCGCCTTCGCCGGCACACTTCGCGACGTACTGCAAGAGCGCCACGTTGAGCTCGGCTTCTTTGCTGGTCCGCATTGCCATTGCTCCCGGAGGGCGGCCGCTCACACGTCCCAGACCCACTTCTTGCCGAGGCGGCGACAGTGGGCCTGTAGGGCCCAGCGCGTCTCGATGAGTCGCATCACGATCTCGAAGTTCCGGTCCTCGAGGACGGCGAAGAGATACTGGCAGAGGCGCGCGAACATCGGGGGTTCGTCCACGAAGGGGACCAAGATCGAAGAGAGCGTGCCGGCATCCTCCGCGGCCGCCGCCTGCAGCACCGGGTACATCCGGGAGTCCTCCAGATGGGCCAGGGCTGGCACACCCTGAACGCCCGGCCCGAACGGCCACTGGTCCGCAAAGGTCGAGAGAAGCCACCAGATCGTGAGACGCTCGACCTCCTTAACCGTCTCCGGCCTCCCGGTGGCACAGAGCGGCTCGGCTGGCAGATCGACGAGAAAGCCGCAGCCCTTGGAACAGAGGAGGATGCAGTCCGAAAGACCGCTGCGGCTCGCAAGCTGCGAGGCCAGCGTCCACATGCGGCCGCGCAGGCTCTTGAGGTCTTGAGGCAACGCGGGTCGGTCTTGCGGCTTCGGATCCTTGGGTGGGGTGCGGCTTCGCGCGGGCCCAAGACCGTGCTCTTGCTCTTCGCCCGGAGTCGGCTTCGCTGCGGACCGCTCCCAATCGACATCCTCGGCGGAGCCGTTGGTGGCGTGCATGGGGCCTGCTCTTGCAATTGCGTCCGTATCCAGATCCGGAATAGAGCTCGCCGGTGCTGGAGGGGCTTCCACGCCAGCGGACTTCGGCCTTATGACGGCAGTGGCCGCCGCCGGCGGTGCATCGGGGCTGGGCTCGTCCTGCTCCGAGATGCCCTGCAGATCGGCCTTGACCTTGGCCGTGCTTTCGCCCAGGACCTCCGCGAGATGGACCTCAAGCTCGCGTTCCACGGGCTCAAGCAGCCAACGCTCGCTGTCGTGGCGGGCGAGGCAGCCGAGGAACCAGCGCTGGGTCTCCTCGACGAGAGATAGCTCGCACTTTCGCTGCCGGAGGAGGCCGAGGGTGATCTTGTGGAGCTTGCGGATCCGATCGATCTGCGAAGGACCGAGACCGCTCCGTAACGCGATCGGGAGGACAGCGGATAGGACGTCGACGGCGAAGTCCATGCGCGAGATGGTCGCCGGGTCAATGGTGTACCCCCGCGCCCGCAATGTCGCGGTGAGCTCGCGCGTGGAGAGCTTTTGTCCCACTTCCTGTTCCAGTAGGCCCCGCAGCTCGCACACGGCCCGCGCCCGATCGATAAAGAGGAGCTCGCCTCTCGCGTCGTTCTCGACGAGATGGGCGATGAGCGTCTCGCTCTCGCTCACCCACGGCTCGAAGAGGCATTGGACGGTATGGAACCGCGGGTCTTGTGTCTCCTCGCAAAGATCCTTGAGGATCCTGAGCACCGTGTTGCCGCCTTCCGCGACCCGGTAGTGGGGCTCCCCCGGCCGCCGGGTGATCGGCAGCGTCCCCACGAACCCGCGCCTGCGGATCGAGGTCTCGATCTCAACGTAGGCCTGGTTGCGCTCGCGGCGCGGGTTGCGGTCGTACTCGAGGATCCGGTCGATGGGCACGGCCATCGGAGTGGGCTCGATCGGATCGCCCTCGTCGAGCTCGCGGGCCGGTCCAACTACACTTTCCTGCACCTTCGCTGCGGCCGGGGTCGTCGTGCCCACCTCACCCTTGGTCGAGGCCACAGTAACTTCGGTCGTCATACCGAGGTCGGACGCCGGCGAGTCGGCCCCAAGTCTGCGGGCCGCGTCTTGTAGAAGTGCGCAAGGAGGTCATCCAGGGTCACGGCATTCCCACTGGCCGAAACGAGCTTGCGCATCAGGGCAGGCCTTGGGATCTTGCGCTGTGTGAGGAGATGGCACTGGATATAACGGGCCGTGGTCCCGGCGCGCCTGGCAAAGGAGTCGCGTTCCGGCGGGGTGAGCCGGTAGAAGTACCGCCTGAGGTCCATAGAGAGTATATACCAGATAGATTCACTATTGGTCAATGATGGTGTACCTTATAGGTTGTTTACCTTAAAGGTAAGCTCTGGTCTAATACGTCCTATGGATGTGCACCAAACGAGGCGAGCCAACCTCAGGTGGCTCATCGAGAACGAATGCGAGGGCGTGGCGGCGAACCTCGCGCGGACCCTCGGGATCCAGGCCACTCAGCTCTCCCGGATCTTCAGCGAGAACGCCCGTCATCGGCGCAACATCGGCGCGCGTCTCGCCCGGGCCATCGAACAGGCGACCAGCAAGCGTCGCGGGTGGATGGATGAACCGCACGTCGCGCCGGAGGCCTTCGGCCCCGACTCGAGCAACACCGACAGGGGAAATGCGGTGGTGCTAACGCCCTTTGGGGACCGGATGGTCCCTGTGCTCGACTACGCGCAGGCCTCGGAATGGACGGCCAGCGCCAAACCCTATCCGGTCACGGAGAGAACGGAGATCCTCTGGACGCGCCTTCCGCAATTGAGCGAGCGGGCGTTTGCGCTGGTGGTCGAAGGTGAGAGCATGATCGACGAGTTCTATCCGGGGGACATCGTCATCGTCGACCCGGAAGTCGCCCCGCGGCCTGGCGATTATGTGGTTGCGAAGATGGCGTCGGAAGACCCCGTGATGTTCCGGAAGTATCGGCCCCGGGGCATGGATAAAGGGGGTAAGCCCATCGTCGAGCTAGCGCCGCTGAACGAGGACTATCCGGCGACGGTTATCGACAGCAAGAGCCTTGGCCTCGTCATTGGCACCATGGTAGAGCATCGCAAGTATCGAAGGACCGCCCGTCTGTCAATACCGGATCACCTGCCGGCGCCACGGGGGAAAGCCTAAGAACTCATCTTCCATCGGATAGACGTCTCGGAGGCATCGTCTATCCCTGACTGCGGTTTTGCCGTGCCCTGCCTGTACCTGGGGGAGCACGACCCTACGATCGTCCCGGCCCCCTTGAGCCTCGTGACAACCTTCTCGTACGCATCGTATAGCGGTTCCAGGGCTTATTTGGCGCCGCTAATCCTGCTGTTGACCAATGAATACCGCTGTGGTATATACATAATAGGTTCTTGCCAACGTTGGCGCAACGCTCGCAGCACGACGGTTCTGACGTACCACCGAATGTCAAGCAGCTGGGGCTCTAGGCGACGTCGTACGTAGTATGAGTCCCCGTCTGACGCCATGGCCAAGATGACGATACCTGGGATCCTACCCCGATTCATACGCCTCAGAGACGCACCAGCCTATCTTGGCATGGACCGCCACCGGTTCAATCTCGAAGTGAGGCCACATCTGGTCGAGATACCCATTGGCGACCAGGGGATTAGCTTCGACCGAGTTGACCTCGACGCCTGGGCGGATGAATATAAGTCCCGCAACGGGCGACGGGCGAAAGGAGAACTCGCATGTCGACCAAGCAAAAACGAACGCCCGGCCTCATCAAGAGGTGCGGGGTATGGCACATTGACAAGCAGATCGGAGGCCAGCGAATTTGCGAGAGCACTGGAACAGGCGACCTCGCTGAAGCGCTGAGGCAGTTAGCGCGGCGGATCGACCAAATACGGCAGGCAGCCGTCTATGGAGTCAGACCGCGCCGAACCTTCCGAGAAGCAGCAACGAAATACCTAACGGAGAGTAACAAACGTAGCATTGGACGTGATGCGCAAGACTTGAGAATCGTGGTCCCGTACGTTGGGGAGCTATTCGTTGACGAAGTGCATATGGGGACGCTGCAGAGCTTTGTTAACGAGCGTCGAGCGCAGGGTGTGAAGAGCGCGACTGTCAACAGATGCTATGTAGGGCCACCCAGGCTACCCTTTAGGCGCATTGGTTAACCAATCCAAAGGAGAGCGAAGATGAATCGAGTGGCCCTACAGAGTAAAGATAACGCAGTCGAGGGGGTGTTGTACA
>JALZID010000086.1 GCA_030860485.1 Pseudomonadota bacterium
GTTGAGGGTCGCCTTGGGCCGGAAGAAGTAGCGCCTCACGCGCAGCCCGTAGACGGGCGAAATCTTCGCCGGCGTGATAAGAGGAACGCGTCAGAGGCAAGGCCGAGACCATGAGGAAGCCCTTGGCGCGAAGCGTCCGAACCGAGCCACGCAGTCGAAGAAGCCCCGACGCCGGCAAGCCGCTGCGCGCCTTGCTGATAACCATGGCCGAGATGAAAGGGGCGGTCGGCCGCCGCGTCCTCTGCCATGAGCTGCTCCAATGCCTCCGTGACCTGATGAATGGTGTTCGGGGGTGCGAGCAGCAACCCTTTGGCCACCTTCTGATAGGTGATCGGTAAGCGGCGCTGTGTGGCGACCGCTTGGAGATGCGCTCGAAGCCGGCAGGCGACCGTTTCAGGCGTGTTGTCCTTAACGCTCGTCTCGCGGCGAGATCCCAAGCTGTGGCAGTCATGATGCGGTCCTGACGAGGTCGAGCAGACTTAGGTGATCGGTGTTCGCCGGCGAGGCTTTGGCGGCGGGCGCGACGCTTTCGACCAGCATGAAGGACAATCGATCGCGCAATGTACCGTCGGGATCGACCACCACGGTCCAGGCTTGCGTGCGATACCTGAAAGTAACCCGTGTGCGTCCGGCGTCCTCGTTGATGCCTGTCTCGGCGACGCTGGAGACGTTGCCCTTACGCATCTCGGCCTTCAGCGCTTCGGCCGACAAGCTGAGCTTGGGCGCGAGCAGCTCGGCATCGATGGTGATATCGCCGTCTGCGATGGTGATCGCTGATGCGGGAACAGGACTCATCGCGATACGGCTCCGGTGACGGCGTCCTTCATCGCCGTGGGCTTGCCTGGAACGAAGTAGATGCAGAGCTCGCCGAGTTCCCCCAGAAGCAGCGGCTCGCTCGCGGATCCGCAGGCATAGGGCGCCTGTTCCTCCCGGGAGCAGCCGTCGCCTTCCAGATGCTCACACAACGCGCAGGTGCCGATAGGGAGGTTTGCCTCTCTCCCACGCCACGTGCCCGAGCATGTGCTGCAAGGCGGCGTTAGCGAAGTGACCCGGACGCCGGGGCGTAGGGCGTCCGCGGCACGGACCAGGGCTTCGAAGAGTTCGTTCACAATAATGGCCTTGCCTTGTCGGTCAGATCGAGCCGGGCATTCCGCCCATCGGCCTCTGACCGCATGCGCGTCAGATAGCCTTGGTTTCGAGGGTTTTGATCGTCTGCGACGCCGTGCCTCCGGGTCGTGCCATGGAACGCGGCGAAGGCGGACGGCGCTCGCGAGAAGCGGTTGGCCCGCGCGGAAGTATCCTGAGCACAGCCTACTGGGCCGACGCCAGCCCCTTGCTGCACGTGTCGAAACCCGTGCCCAGTGTCATCTGTTTGCTCATTACCGTCCTCGCCTGTATTCGCGCCTACCCATCAGATGGTAGACTTGTGCAGGCGTTCCCTAGTTCCGAAATTCATCTGGACCTAACTTCGTGGAATAGCCTTACCTTCGGGCGCCTAAGCGAGGTCCAGACTCGGTCATCGCTTGTCGCGGCAACGCCTGTGCCACCGATTGCATTAGATATTTCTGTCAATAAGTTCAACCCATTAGCACACCTTCGCGGTATCTCTAGCGTGCGGTCGGTAAGGGTTACCATTATCCCTGTAATGCTTACTGATCACAGGCCGGTGCGGCAGTACATATGCAGACCTAAACACGTGAACGATTGAAAGGTATGCTGGATCGTCATTGTGCTCGTTGATGTCCTCTCGCGCACGTGAGCCAGGGCATAGCTTGCAAAAATTACAAAAACGATCGCGTTCGATCGCGTTCGCTCGTTGTGGTAAACCGCTCTAACACTTTGTTGTCTGGTGGATTTTTAGAATTGGGCTCGGATGGCATGATACATGCCTTCTCAAATTGACGCCTTAACTTTTTGCGGAGGTCATCATGGCTGAACAAAGTTACTCTATGATTAACCGACAAGACCTCGAGCAGAGGGTGAGGACGACGCTGCCGAATAATCAAGATGCCGAGCAAGGATATGCATTGGTTAATGTGCTAAAGCCGGAGGCCTTCGAGCGAGAGCACATTCCCGGATCGATCAATATCCCGGAAGGCGATGAGAGTGTCTTCGTGAACCGGTTTTCCAAAGACAAGGAGATCGTCGTGTATTGCGCCTCAACGGATTGCCACGCCTCAGACAGCGTAGCCGAAAAGCTGACGAAGCGCGGCTTCACCCGGGTATACGACTACGCAGCCGGCCTGCGGGATTGGAAACAAGGCGGGAATTCCGTGGAAACGGGTGTGCATTGAGCCGAAACGTATTTGCTTTCCTTATCGAGTGCGACGGATTGAAAGGCGCACGTGCCCGGGTCAAACGCACCTTAAGCGCCTACCGAGGAGCCGTGCAACCCCGAAATCCCAGGCCTCCGCCCCTTATTGCCTGCACCAACCGCTCGGGCTTGATGTCCAAAACTGGCGCATAGCGGGTAGCGCGTAAGGCTGGGATCTCCACTCATGGGGCAGAATCTGACGCAAAAAGTTGATTGAGACCCACTTGGTTGCCGGTAGACCTAGGTAGCCGGAGAGCCCGTGGCGGTGCGCATCGATCAAACACTTACCAGGATGCCACCGGCACGCTGGTGATGTTGGAGTTCGAGGCGATGGGGCCTGCCCCGGGTTAAGACCGAGCTCTCGGCGCAATACGTGGATCACAATCTGCTTCAGACCGATGCCGAGAACGCCGAGGATCATTTGTTCCTGTACAGCGCTTGCCAAAAGTACGGCCTCTGGTATAGCCGACCGGGCAACGGGGTGAGCCATCCCGTGCATATGGAGCGTTTTGGAGTTCCAGGCAAGACGCTTTTGGGCTCGGACAGCCACACATGCGCTGCCGGTTCACTCGGTATGCTGGCGATCGGAGCGGGTGGTCTAGAAGTCGCCGCGGCGATGGCCGGTGAGCCGTTTTATCTACCATGCCCAGGGTGATGGGCGTACAACTGGTGGTGAGTTTGCGTGAGTGGGTGAGTGCCAAGGAGGTGATTCTTGAGATGTTGCGCCGTCACGGTGTGGAGGGCGGCAGTGGGAAAATCATTGAATATTACGGTCCGGGAGTGAAAGATCTCTCCGCTATGGACCGTCACGTCATCGCCAATATGGGCGCGGAACTCGGCGCGACCACTTCGGTGTTTCCGTCTGATGAGACGGTGGAAGCGTTCTTGAAACAGCAGGGCCGTAAGGATTGCTGGAGGGGGATCGCCGCCGACGAGAACGCGAGCTATGAGGAAGGAAGATAGCATCGATCTTTCGCAACTCGAGCCGCTCATCGCCTGCCCCACCAGCCCTGGCAACGTGGTGCCGGTGAGCGAAGTGGCAGGCGGGGAGCTCTATCAGGCCTATATCGGCTCCTCAGCCAACCCCGGCTGCCGCGATTTTGCAGTGTCGGCGCTCATGGTCGATGGCAAGCAGGTGCATGCGCGCGTCTCCTTCGATATCAATCCCACCTCAGCCAGATCCTGGAGAACCTCATCGCGATGGGGCTGTTGGCGAAGCTTATTCGCGCCGGAGCGCGGCTGCACCAGGCGGGCTGCAATGGGTGTATCGGCATGGGCCAGGCCCCGGCCACGGACAAAATCAGCTTGCGCACGGTGCCCAGGAATTTCCCAGGGCGCTCGGGCACCAAGGAAGATCAAGTCTATCTTTGCAGCCCCGAGACCGCCACGGCCTCCGCACTGACCGGCGTCATCACCGATCCGCGCACGCTAGGCATGGCATACCCTTGCTTTGCCGAGCCAGAGCAGATCCGCATCAACGCCGATATGCTGGTGCCGCCCCCGCAGGACGGTGAAGCCATCGATCTGATCAAGGGACCGAACATTCAGCCGCTGCCGGAATTCGATCCTTGCCAAACAGCCTGAAGGGTCCGGTGTTGCTGAAGATGGGCGATGATGTCTCTACCGACGAGATCCTGCCCGCCGGCGCCGAAGTGTTGCCTTTTCGCAGCAACATCCCGGAGATTGCCAAGTTCACCTTCGGGGTGGTGGACGTGCATTAATTATCGGCGAGCCATGAAACACAAAGAGCAGGGCTCCTTCGTGGTGGCTGGCCGGAATTACGGGCAGGGATCGAGTCGCGAGCACGCGGCCTTGGCGCCGAGGTATCTTGGATTGAGGGCCGGGATCGCCAAGAGCTTTGCCCGCATCCACCGCCAGAACCTCATCAACTATGCAATCCTGCCGTTGACCTTCGCGGACCCCAGATGACTACGACACCATAGACCAGGGCGATGTGCTGCTCCTGTCGGATGTGCGCGAAGCCATCCAACAGTGCGGCCCGATTGAAGTTCGCAATGAAACCAAGAGCAAACGCTATCAGCTTGAGCATGCGCTGAGTGAGCGCGCCATCCAGATCATCCTCGGAGGCAGTTTGATCAACGTTTTTAAGCGGAGCGTGCGCGAGGGCCAGGCTCGATTTCGCTCTTTTCCTTGTTTGGCCTGCTCATAGCGCTCGGCCAGATGATAGCGCTGGAGCTTGCCCAGACACGTCCGGGCCAGGCGTTCGTGGGTAATGGCGTAGTCGGCGATGCGCTGGTAAGAGGGCAGTCGTTCCGATCGCTTGCGCACGGCCTCTTTGACCGCCTATTCCACGCCGGTACCACCGCCCTCGCGAATGGCCTTGGCGTTGGAAACGATCACCGCGACCGGATTGCCGTCTTTTTTGCAGCAAGATAACAAGGTCACCGGGTTGTCGCGCTGGGCGGTCTCGTGACTAAAGACGCTGGTGCAGATCTCTCTGGTTAGGTGAGGTGCTAGAGAACACTTCCAAACCGGTCTAACCGCTCGACTCAGTTTAGGGCTAGGGGATATTGTTCAGAGGTTGCAATGGGTCTATTTCGGCTTCCGCCTGGATCGGCTATAGCACAGGGCAAGACATTTCGCGCGGAAGACCGTGCATCATCTATTCTGCGCTTTCGCATCTACCGCTACGATCCAGACAGCCGTCAAGGCCCCCGCATCGACACCTATGAGGTGGACGCAGAGCGCTGCGGAAAGATGGTTCTGGATGCGCTCTTTACCGTCAAGAACGAGATCGATTCGACGCTCGCGTTCCGGCGCTCATGCCGCGAGGGGATCTGCGGGTCCTGCGCGATGAGCATCAACGGCCACAACACACTTAGGCATCTAGCATAAATAACTTGAACAATTATCGGGCTGGTGTGGGATGAATACTGTAGTTCCATTCGCCGTGGAATTCGTCTGGCGTGGGCTGGACCGTGGGCAATTCAGCATTGCTGACTTTGATCCCTTTGGCATAAGGCCGTTCATCCAACGCCGCCTGGATTTTCAGCCCGCCTTGGGTCGTGGTCGCCCCAATGAGCTCAATGATCACCTCGTGGCTCACCAGT
>JALZID010000087.1 GCA_030860485.1 Pseudomonadota bacterium
GGCGCGACCCGCGCCGGGTTCTTGGCGGACGGGGTCAGGTACGGGGCGCCAGCCAACGGCGCGCGCCCTGGGTGCGCGCAGGAGGGGAATGCCGTACACTAAGCTCAAATCCCTCCACCACTCGACCCATGGCCCGAATCTTCAGCAGAACTGCCTACGACCTCCCCGCGAAGGGCCGGAGCTGGTTTTGGGTCCTGCTCCTCCCATCCCCTTTCGTCATCGCGATCGTCGGCATCGCCGCCCTGGGGTTTTACTGGGATTCCGAGCCGGACCTCTTTAAGGTCAAGGCCGTCGCTACAGAGATGGCGGGCGGCGACGCGTCCAAGCTCGTGCCCGGCACGGTGATGACCGCGACGCTCATCCATGTCGTCACGGTCTTGCTCGACAAGCCGGGTGGCTATCTGTCCAATGACATGATGCCGCCTTCGATCTTGATGGACAATATCCCGAACTGGGAGCAAGGTGTCTTGCAGCAGATCCGGGACATGGCCCGGGTGCTGCGCAACGACCTGAGCCGCTCCCAGTCACAATCGTCGGAGGACGCCGATCTCTCCGTCGCCGATCCGCGCTTTCACTTCGACCCGTATTCCTGGCAGATCCCCTCCGCCGAGGGCGAGTATCGGGTCGGCCTGGATCGCCTGAAGCGCTACCTCACGAGGCTCCAGGACCCCGCACGCGGCGCCGATTTCTACGCCCGCGCGGATAACCTTCGGGAATGGCTCCGGCTCATCGGAACGCGCCTCGGAGACCTTGCACAGCGCCTCAGCGCGAGCGTCGGCCAGGTGGCCCCCGACACCAGCACGGGCCGCGGTACGGCGACACCCGGCACGGCAACACCAGGACCAGACACGGACGCGGTCCAGCGATTGGCGATTAGGACCCCTTGGCTACAACTCGACGACGTCCTCTATGATGCTCGCGGCGCGGCCTGGGCCATATTGCATTTTCTGCGCGCGGCGCAGATCGATTTCGAAGAGGTATTGAAGAACAAGAACGCGCAGGTCAGTCTGCGCCAGGTCATTCGGGAGCTGGAACAGACCCAAACACCGGTCTGGAGCCCTGTGATCTTGAACGGGACCGGCTTCGGGCTTCTTGCCAACCACTCGCTGGTGATGGCCTCCTACATCTCGCGCGCCAATGCCGCACTCATAGACCTGCAGATGCTGTTGGTTCAAGGCTAGCCCCCTCCGCGCCGATGTGTGGACGGGCCGGGATGAAACCTCCCGCCTGAACCAAGCTCTAACGCACACAACGCCCGCTGAGGCGTTCCAATATGGGGTTATCACTATGCTGAATCAGGGTACGGCTATCATGAAATCGATGGTCCTGGGCACCTCGATGTGGTTGAGCGCATGCGCCTCGCAGTCGGGCTGGAGCCCGACGGTGGACACCTATGGGGACCCGCGGGCGCAATACATTTCGGCGGATCAGGCCGAGTGCCGGCAGCTCGCCCTTCAGGGCTCGGGTGGCACCGCGCAGAACGCCGTGACCGGCACCGTGGTGGGCGGCCTGCTCGGGGCTGCGGCAGGCGCCGCGATCGGCGCCGCGGCCGGGAACCCGGGCACCGGAGCCGCCATAGGCGGGGCCGCGGGTGGGATCGGTGGGGGCACCCACGGCGGGGTGGGCTCGGAGCAGGACTTTCAGTCCGCGTACCGGAACTGCATGCGCGGGCGGGGACATAATGTATTGAACTAGCAGGGTATCGAACTAGCGGGTTACTGGACCAGCACGGTCTGGACGCCTGCCTCGGATCTTAAGAGGGGCGATCGAGCGATCGCCCCTCTTGTTTTTACGCACCGACTGCCAATAATCCTTGCCATGACCCACCGCGGCCTGATCTGCTCCCCGCGATGACGGAAGCCACTCCGCGAGCCGACCGGCTCACGCCGCTCCTCGAAAAGCGCATCCTGATCCTCGATGGGGCCATGGGGACCATGATCCAGTGCTATGGCCTCACGGAATCCCACTACCGGGGTGAGCGTTTCAGAGACCACCCGCGTCCGCTCAAGGGCAACAACGACCTCCTGTGCCTCTCCCAGCCCGAGATCATCACCGAGATCCATCGCGCCTATCTCGCGGCCGGCGCCGACATCCTGGAGACCAACACCTTCAACTCGACCGCCATCGCCATGGCAGACTACGAGATGCAGGACCTGGCCTATGATCTGAACCTCGAAGGCGCCCGGCTCGCGCGCGCCGTCGCCGACGAGTTCGAGGACAAGGACCCGCGGAGGCCACGATTCGTGGCCGGGGTGCTCGGGCCCACGAATCGGACGGCCTCGATCTCCCCCGATGTCAATAACCCCGGGTTCCGCAACGTCACCTTCACGGAGCTCGTCGATGCCTACACGCTGGCGGTGCGAGGGCTCATCGACGGCGGCTCGGACCTGCTCCTGGTCGAGACCATCTTCGACACCTTGAACGCCAAGGCCGCGCTCTTCGCTATAGATAAGTACTTAGAGCAACAGGGCCAGAGGCTGCCCATCATGATCTCGGGGACCATCACCGATCAAAGCGGGCGCACGCTCACCGGTCAGACCACCGAGGCCTTCTGGAACTCGGTGGCGCACGCCCGTCCCGTGAGCGTCGGCCTCAACTGCGCGCTCGGCGCAAAAGAACTGCGGCCCTACGTGAAAGGCCTTTCCGCGTGCGCCCCGGCCTTCGTGAGCGTCCACCCGAACGCGGGGCTCCCGAACGAGTTCGGCCAGTACGACGACACGCCCGAGTACATGGCCGGGCTCATCCGCGAGTTCGCCGAGAGCGGCTTCCTGAACATCGTGGGCGGATGCTGCGGCACGACCCCGGCGCACATCCGGGCGATCGCCGACGCCGTGCGCGACCTGCCGCCGCGGCCGATCCCCGATCTCCCCCGCTATTGCCGCTTGAGTGGTCTCGAGCCGCTCTCGATCACCCCGGACACCACCTTCGTCAACATCGGTGAGCGCACCAACGTCGCCGGCTCGCCGAAGTTCGCGGCGCTGGTACGGGCCGGCGACCTGGAGGCGGCGCTCGAGATCGCCAAACAACAGGTCGAGAACGGCGCCCAGATGATCGACGTCTGCATGGACGAGGGGCTCCTGGACGCCGAAGATCTGATGCCCCGCTTCGTCAATCTCATCGCCTCCGAGCCCGACATCAGCCGCGTGCCCATCATGATCGATTCCTCCAAGTGGAGCGTCATCGAGGCGGGGTTGCGCTGCCTCCAGGGCAAGGGCGTCGTCAATTCCATCAGTCTCAAGGAGGGCGAGGCCAGGTTCATCGAGCACGCGCGGCTGGTGCGCCGCTACGGGGCTGCGGCCGTGGTCATGGCCTTCGACGAGAAGGGACAAGCAGACACCACCGCGCGCAAGCTCGAGATCTGCAAGCGCTCCTATGAAATTCTCACGAACAAGGTCGGCCTATCGCCCGAGGACATCATCTTCGACCCCAACATCCTGACGGTCGCGACGGGCATGGAGGAGCACAACGATTATGCGCTCGCCTACTTCGAGGCGGCGCGCGAGATCAAGCACCACCTCCCCCATGCGCTTGTGAGCGGCGGGCTCAGCAACGTCTCGTTCTCCTTCCGCGGCAACAACCCGGTGCGCGAGGCGATGCACGCGGCGTTTCTCTACCACGGCATCAAATCGGGCATGGACATGGGGATCGTGAATGCCGGGCAGCTCGGGATTTACCAGGAGATCGAGAAGGACCTGCTCGAACGGGTCGAGGACGTGCTGCTGAACCGCCGCTCCGACGCCACCGAGCGCCTGGTCGAGTTCGCCGATAGCGTCAAGGGCGAGACCCGCGAAAAGAAGGCCATGGACGACTGGCGCCACCAGGACGTCGAGCAGCGTCTCATCCACGCGCTCGTCAAGGGCATCACCGATCACATCGAATCGGATACCGAGGAGGCGCGCCAAAAGTACCCGAGGCCCATCGAGGTCATCGAGGGCCCGCTCATGGCCGGCATGAACGTGGTCGGCGATCTGTTCGGGTCGGGCAAGATGTTTTTGCCGCAGGTGGTCAAGAGCGCGCGGGTGATGAAGAAGTCGGTCGCCTATCTAGTGCCCTTCATCGAGGCCCAGCGCGAGGGTGGCGGCCCGGCGCGCAAGAACGGCAAGATCGTGATGGCCACGGTCAAGGGCGACGTGCACGACATCGGCAAGAACATCGTCGGCGTCGTGCTTCAGTGCAACAACTTCGAGGTGATCGATCTCGGTGTCATGGTCCCTTGCGAGACCATCCTTGAAACCGCCCGCCGCGAGGAGGCGGACATGATCGGGCTCTCGGGCCTCATCACCCCGTCGCTGGACGAGATGGTCGATGTCGCCAAGGAGATGCAGCGTCAGGGATACAACCTCCCGCTCCTGATCGGCGGGGCGACGACCTCGCGCACCCACACCGCGGTCAAGATCGCGCCCCAGTACCCACATCCCACCGTACACGTGAAGGACGCCTCGCGCGCCGTGGGCGTGGTGGGTCGGCTCGTGAGTGCGGATCTGCGCGGCGCCTTCGTCGAGCAAGTGCGGGCCGAGTACGCCGAGGTCCGCGAGCGCCACAAGGGCCGTCAGGCGCGTACCGAGTGGCTGAGCCTGACCGAGGCGCGCGCGAACAAGCTCGCGGTCGATTGGCGCGAGTACCGTCCGCCCGTGCCCCGCAGGCTCGGCATCCAGGCCTTCGAGGACTATCCGCTCGCGGAGCTTCGGGATAGCATCGACTGGACGCCGTTCTTCATCGCCTGGGAGCTGGCCGGGCGCTTTCCGCGCATCCTCGACGATCCGGTGGTGGGCGAAAGCGCCCGCAAGCTCTACGAAGAAGCGTTAGAGATGCTCGATCGGATCGTCGCCGAGCGTACGCTCCGGGCGCGGGGAGTGATCGGCCTTTTTCCCGCGAACACGGTCGGCGAGGACGACATCGAGGTCTACACCGACGAGACTCGTGCCGGTGAGCTGACCGTGATCCACACGCTCCGGCAGCAACAGAAGCGCCCGCCGGGACAGCCGAACCTCGCGCTCGCCGACTTCGTGGCACCCAAGGAGAGCGGTGTACCGGACTATGTCGGGGCCTTCGCCGTGACCGCGGGGTTCGGGGTCGATGCGCTCGTGGCGCGCTTCGAAGCAGCGCACGACGACTACAACGCCATCCTGGTCAAGGCCCTGGCCGACCGCCTCGCCGAGGCCCTGGCCGAGCGCCTGCATCAGCGGGTGCGGACCGAGCTGTGGGGCTATGCGGGCGAGGAACGCCTCGATCACGAGGCGCTTATCGAGGAACGCTATCAAGGGATCCGGCCGGCTCCAGGCTATCCGGCCTGTCCGGACCACACCGAGAAGCTGTTGTTATGGGGGCTGCTCGATGTGGAGAAGAATGCCGGGATCACGCTGACCGAGAGCCTCGCCATGCTCCCGACCGCGGCGGTGAGCGGATGGTATTTCTCGCATCCCAAGTCCCGCTATTTCGGCGTCGGGAAGATCAACGAGGACCAGGTCCACAGCTACGCCCGCCGCAAGGGTATGGACGTCAAGACCATCGAGCGCTGGCTCGGTCCCAATCTCGGTTACGAGACGGAGTGAGGCCGGTGGGTCGTCCCGCCACGAGCCCTGCTGGTATAGTGGCGCACGCCGCGCTTGCAAGCGGGGACGATGGGGCCTGGTCTTTATTGTTTCCGAAGGGCGGGGGATGAGTCGGGGGAACCTTGATGAACCAGCTATTCCGAACCAAGAACGTCACGGCCGAGGACATCAATAAGGGGGGTGACCTCAAACGCTGTCTCACCGCCTTCGACCTGACCTTGCTCGGGGTGGGCGCCATCATCGGCGCCGGGATCTTCGTCCTGACCGGTCGCGCCGCGGCCACCGAGGCCGGGCCGGCGATCACGCTGTCCTTCGTCATCGCCGGCATCGCCTGCGCCTGTGCGGCGCTGGCCTACGCCGAGCTGGCCTCGACCGTCGGCGGCGCGGGCTCGGCGTACGCATACGGCTATGCGGGCCTGGGCGAGTTCCCGGCGTGGGTGATCGGCTGGATGCTGATCCTCGAATATACGGTCGCCATCTCGACCGTCGCGGTCGGCTGGTCGGGCTACTTCAACAACGGCCTTCAGGCGCTATTGGGCGCCGGCCTGCCGGAGTCTCTGCTGCACGGGCCCTGGGAGGCGGCGGGGGGCATTGTGAACCTGCCGGCGTTTGTCATCGTCGCCGCGCTCGGCCTGCTCCTCGCCCGGGGCGCCAAGATCAGCGCCCAGTTCAATGCCGTCATGGTGCTGGTTAAGGTCGGGGCGATCCTCCTGTTCCTCGCGGTCGCCATCGGCCATCTGGAGCCCTCGAACTGGAGCCCCTATATCCCCGCCGAGGTCACCGACGCGAACGGGAATACCCACTTCGGTTTTCAGGGGGTCTTGACCGGCGCGGCCACGATCTTCTTCGCCTACATCGGCTTCGACGCGGTATCGACTGCCGCGGAGGAATGCGAGAACCCCGGACGGGACCTGCCCATCGGGATCATCGGCTCGCTCGCGATCTGCACCCTGTTCTACATGGCGGTTTCGGGGGTCTTGACCGGGATCGTCCCCTACACCGAGCTGAACACCCCCTCGCCGGTCGCGAGCGCGCTGCTCAAGATCGGCCAGGGGTGGGCGGCGGGGCTCATCTCGATCGGCGCCATCGCCGGGCTCACGACGGTGATGCTCGTGCTCTATTTCGCCATCACCCGGATCCTGTTCGCGATCTCCCGCGACGGGCTCCTGCCGCCGTTCTTCTCGCACGTGTCGGAGGCGACCAAGAGCCCGGTAAGGGTCATCGTGCTCATCGGGGTGCTCATGTGCGGGCTGGCCGGCTTCCTGCCGCTCGACCGGCTCGCGGAGCTGACCAACATCGGGACGCTCGGCGCCTTCGTCGTGGTGTGTGCCGGCGTCATGACCCTGCGCCGCACCCACCCGCACCTCCCGCGCGGTTTCCGCACGCCGTTCGGGCCGGTCATCCCGGTGCTCGGCATCGGCTTTTGTCTGTGGCTCATGGTGAGCCTGCGCCATGAGACCTGGCAGGCGTTCGGGGTGTGGCTCATCGCCGGTCTCTGTATCTACTTCGGGTATTCCATGCGCCACAGCAGGCTTGCCGAACAGAGCGTCACGGGCGGGGCGTGAAACGCGAGTAGTCCGTGGATCCCTCGACCGATCGGTGAGGCACACCGGATGTTCAGCACTCTGAGCAAGTCTCGCACGCTCGCCCTCGTGGGCCTGGTCGCGGGTCTGGTCTTGCATCTGGCCGGCTGCAACACGGTCGCCGGTTTCGGCCGGGATGTCGAAAAGCTCGGCGACAAGATCGAGCGCAAGGCCGAACAGAGTAAGCGTTATTGATTGAGGGCATTTGGCCGCGAGAATGGCGCGTAGCCGGGCCGAAGAACATGTTTCGCTGCTTCGCCTGGACCTTCAGCCTCTTGGCCCTCCTGTTCGGCTGTGGTCGAGAACTCCCACTACCGAAACTCGCGCCTTCGGACGTCATCGTCGCCTTCGGCGACAGCCTGACCGCGGGCACCGGGGCCGATGCGCCCGGCGACGCCTATCCCGCCGTGCTCGGACGCCTCATCGGGCGCGAGGTGATCAATAGCGGGGTCCCCGGGGAAACGAGCGCCGAGGGCCTGCGGCGCCTGCCGGAGGTTTTGGCCAAGCACCAGCCCAGACTGGTGCTTCTGTGCCTCGGCGGCAATGACACCTTACAGCGCCTCGACCCGAAACAGACGGCGGACAACCTCGAGGCCATGGCGCGCATGGTCAAGGCGCGCGGGGCCGCGGTGGTGCTCATCGGGGTCCCCGATCGCAACCTCTTCGGCGGCGTCCCGGACTATTACGCCGACATCGCAACCGCGCTCGATCTATCCTACGAGGGCGAGGTGATGAACGAGGTGCTCCGGGACCGGGCGCTCAAATCGGACCACGTCCACGCGAACAGCGCGGGTTTACCGCCGGATCGGCAAGCGCCTGGCCGTGTTGTTGAAGGACGCCGGTGCCGTCTAGTAGTCAGTCAAGCACGTCATTCCGGCATGGATTGCCGGAATCCAGAGTACATGGACGTAGGTGCTGTTTCCTGCGTCCTGGAGCCCGGCAATCCCTGCCGGGGTGACGAATCCCTTCGATCTAACATGACTCACTACTAGCCCGAATCGATGACGCTCCGAGCACGCCTCGCAGAGGAGGCCCAAGGCCTCAAGCGCGAGTTGGAGGTCTATCGCCGGGTGCTCGGCGACGCGCGCACGCCGTGGTTGCCGAAGCTCCTGCTCGGCCTCGCCGTCGGCTATGCCCTCCTACCCTTCGATCTCATCCCGGACTTCATCCCGGTCATCGGCCACCTCGACGACCTCATCATCGTCCCGGTGCTCGTGATCCTCGCGCTGAGGCTCTTGCCCGGCGGCATCTTGGACGATTGCCGGCGCAAGCGGATCGCCCTGCCGAAACCGACCGGTTAGCGCACCGGGGCGCCCCCTGTCCCATACTGGGTCACACGCGCTCGCGTATGCCCTCGAAGGACGCACGGCGAACCGAGACCCGGGCCACAGGATGTGATCGAGATCGAACTTTTATTCCATATCAACTTCATATTTTTCGTATAAACTTCATATTCGATCCCTTCGCCGACCGCGAAAAACGCTGGCTCGATCGCCTTGGTACATGGCTTGCTCAATGCCGGCATGGACCACAACGCCGCATCGCAATCGGTGCCGCGATCGATGTATTCCCCGTATACTTCGCCCGAGATCCTACCCCCGGCGGGTGGAGACATGTCGATCGACTGGCAGGGTTACGACAGAGGCGATGGCTATGACGAATTGATCGCCTCCGGGGGGGCGCCTCGAGAGGCCGCCGAGCCGCTGTGCCGTTATCTCGCCTCGCTCAGCACCGGCGAGATCGAGGAGCGCAAGCGCGCCGCCGATCTCTCGATCCTGACCATGGGGGTCACCTTCACGGTCTACACCGAAGAAGGCGGCAACATCGATCGCGCCTGGCCCTTCGATATCATCCCGCGCATCCTCTCGGCCCAGGAATGGGAACGCACCGAGGCCGGTCTCAAACAGCGCGTACACGCGCTCAATCTTTTCATCGACGACCTCTACCATGATCAACGCATCGTCAAGGACGGCGTGCTGCCGGCGTGGGTCCTGGAAAAATCCGTGAATTTCCGCCCGGAGTGCACGGGGGTGGATCCGCCGCACGGGGTGTGGGCCCACGTCTGCGGCAGCGATCTGGTGCGCGACCGGGACGGGACCCTATACGTGCTCGAGGACAATCTGCGCATCCCCTCCGGGGTGTCCTATATGCTCGAAAACCGACTGGTCACCAAGCGTGTGTTTCCCGAGCTCTTCGAGCACGTGAACATCCGCCCGATCGACGATTACCCGGCGCAGCTCTTCGATATGCTGTGCTCGCTGTCACCGCGTCCCGGCGACTCCCCCGAGATCGTCGTGCTCACCCCGGGCATTTACAACTCCGCCTATTTCGAGCACGCCTATCTGGCCCAGCAGATGGGCGCCGAATTGGTCGAGGGCAGCGATCTGTTCGTCGGCGATGACGAGTGCGTGTACATGCGCACCATCGAAGGTTCGGCGCGCGTCGATGTGATCTACCGGCGCATCGATGATCTCTTCCTCGACCCGGAGACCTTCGGGACGGAATCGGTGATCGGGGTGCCCGGGCTCCTGCGCGCGTGGAAAAAGGGCAAGGTCGGGCTCGCCAACGCCCCCGGCGCCGGGGTCGCGGACGACAAGGTCGTCTATGCCTTCGTGCCCAAGGCCATCAAATATTATCTCGACGAGGAACCGATCCTGCCGAATGTCCCGGCCTATCTGTGCATGGACCCCAGAGACCGCGAATACGTCCTGGCCAATCTCGACAAGCTCGTGGTCAAGCCCGCCAATGCCTCGGGCGGCTACGGCATGTTGGTCGGGCCGCACGCCACGGCGACCCAGCGTAGCCAGTTCACGCGCCTCATCGAGCACGATCCCCGCGATTACATCGCCCAACCCGTGGTCTCGCTCTCGACCGTGCCGACGCTTTGCGAGGAAGGGTTGGGACGGCGGCATGTGGATCTCAGGCCCTTCATCCTGTCCGGCGCGGCCAGTTATGTGACCATGGGCGGCCTGACGCGGGTCGCACTCCGGCGCGGCTCTCTGGTGGTCAATTCCTCTCAGGGCGGCGGTAGCAAGGATACCTGGGTGGTGGACTGCCGGGCGCACTAGCCATGCTGTCACGGGTGGCGGAACGTTTGTATTGGATGGGGCGTTATCTGGAGCGCGCCGAGGACACCGCGCGCCTCATCAACGTCAATACCCATCTGGTGTTGGACCTCCCCAAGGACACGACCCTGGGCTGGGAGCCCCTGGTCTTCATCATGAGCGCCGAAGGGCCATTCTTCGCGCGCTACCCGGCCGCCGGGGAGACGGAGGTGGTGCGATACATGGTGGGCGATCGGGACAACTCATGCTCGATTCTGTCGTCCCTGCACCAGGCCCGGGAGAACCTGCGCACCACGCGCGACATCGTGCCACGCGAGGCCTGGGAGAAGCTCAACGACCTGTACCAGTACGCCGCGTCGCAGGGCGAAAAAAGCATCGGCCGGCGCGCGCGCTTCACCTTCTTAACCCATGTGATCGACGGCTGCCAGCTCTTGACCGGGCTCTTCGCCGGCACCATGAGCCGGGGGCCGGGTTACGACTTCGCGCGCATCGGCCGGAACCTGGAGCGCGCGGACATGACCACGCGCATCATCGACGTGCGTTCCGCGAGCCTGCTCGCCCATGCGAGCGGCGAGCTCGTCCCTTTCGAGACCATCCAGTGGGTGAGCGTCCTGAAGTCGCTGTCGGGTCATCAGATGTACCGTCGTCATGTGCACGTGCGCGTCAACGGGGAGGACGTGGTGTGGTTCCTGTTGCAGGACCGCAGCTTCCCGCGCGCCGTGTATCATTGCCTGAACGAGGTGCAGGTAAGCCTCGGAAAGCTGCCGCGCCACGAGGTCCCGCGCCGGCATGTGGCCCGGCTCAAGCAGCAGATCGGCAACGCCGGGGTCGAGGGCCTGTCGCGCGAGGGCCTGCACGATCTGATAGACGCGCTGCAGATCGCCCTCGGCCGGCTGCACGATCGCATCCGCGCGACGTATTTCCTAGGCGAGGCCCCGGTGGCACGGTCGGACTCGATGGCGGCCTGACTCGGGTCGTTGGGGTGCGCCGGGGAAACCGGCAAGGTGTGAAGGAGTGAAAGTCTCCGACAGTGAAGGTTTAGCCAACCACACTGGCCCCGAGTCATGCGTTGTAGTCGGTGACGGCTGCGGCGAAGCGTTGACAGGGGAACGTGCAGGCAGGCAGGCAGGGTATTGAGCCCCGAAATCAAAGTACTTGCTGGGTGCCGACGCGCTCCTAACACGCCTCAGTAATCTATACCTACACCATGTCCTTGACCTCTGGTTGGAGCGGGTGGTCAAGCCGCGGCTTCGCGGTGAGGCCTACCTCATCAGGTATATGGATGACTTTGTGATGTGCCTCCAGTACCGGGAGGATGCTGAACGAGTCTCGGAGGTTCTGCGTAAGCGTCTTG
>JALZID010000088.1 GCA_030860485.1 Pseudomonadota bacterium
GCCTGCCTTGAGGGCCGTGGTGATCTGGTCCTGCTCGCGTTTGTTTTGAAACCGCGACAGCAACTCGATGCGTACCGGCCAGTCGGCGAAGCGGTCCTTGAAGTTCTCGAAGTGCTGCTGGGCCAATAGGGTGGTCGGCACCAGGATCGCGGCCTGTTTCCCGTCCATCGCCGCGACGAAGGCGGCGCGCATCGCGACCTCGGTCTTGCCGAAACCCACGTCCCCGCATACCAGCCGATCCGTCGGCTGCTCGGCCCTGAGATCGTCGAGCACCGCGGTGATGGCGGCGGCTTGATCGGGCGTTTCCTCGAAGGGAAAGCCCTGGGCGAAGCTCTGGTAGGCGTCCTCATCGATGCCGTAGGCATGCCCGGTGCGCGCGCTACGCTTCGCATAGACCGCGAGGAGCTCGGCCGCCACGTCTCTGATGCGTTGTGCCGCACGCGCCCGAGCCTTTTGCCACTGGCTGCTGCCGAGCTTGTGGAGCGGCGCGTGCTCGCCCTCGGCGCCGGTGTAGCGGGTGACCAGATGGAGCGCGAGGACGGGCACATAGAGCTTATCACCGTCGGCGTATTCGATGCCCAGGTATTCGCCCTGGGTGCCGCCGGCATCGAGTAAAAACAACCCGAGATAACGACCGACCCCATGGTGCTCGTGGACCACCGGCGCGCCCTGGGACAGCTCGCTGAGATCGCGGATTAGCCCCTCTGGATCGCGCGCGGCGCGGCTCCGGCGGCGTGCCTGGGGGGCGTGCTCGGGGAAGAGCTCGGACTCGCAGACGATCGCGATGCGCCGGTCCTCGATCTGGACGCCGCGCTGCAGAGGCGCCACCGTGAGGCCGATGCGCGCGTCGCCCCTGAGAAAGGCGGGGAAATCGGCGACCGGCGCGACGCCGATCGCGTGCTGCCGGAACAGCTCCGAGAGGGTCTCGCGCCGGCCCTTCGATTCGGCCACGAACAGCACCCGCCCTTCATAGGTCGCGAGAAAACGTTTCACGAGCCCGAGGGGATCCGCCGCATGCGCGTCGATAGGCAGCGCGGGGGGCGGTAGGGTGGCGAGCGCCGAAACGCCGTCCGTGCGCTCCGCGAGCGGGCCCTGGACCATGATCGAGGGATGGGCCTTGACGGCGGCGAAGACCTCGTTCGGCAAGAGGAACCCCTCGGCCGGTGTGCACAGCGGGCGCTCGCGGTCGTGGCGCAGGGATTCGTGGCGCTCGCGGACCTCGCCGTGGAAACGCAGGGCCGCCTCCTCGACCCCGGTATCCACGACGATCAAGGCGTCGGCGGGCAGATAATCGAACAACGTCGCCGTCACCTCGAAGAAGAGCGGGAGGTAATATTCGATTCCAGGCGGGGCCAGGCCTTGGCTCACGTCCCGGTACAACGGCGAGTCCTGGGGCGAGCCCTCGAAGCGCGCGCGCCAGTTGCCGCGGAAGCGTTCGATCGCCGTCGGCGTCAGAGGAAACTCACGCGCCGGGAGCACCCGGATCTCGGGGACGGTGCCGGTCGAGCGCTGGCTCTCGGGGTCGAAGGTGCGGACGCTGTCGATCTCGTCGTCGAGCCAGTCGATGCGGTACGGGGAGGGGCTGCCCATGGGGAACACATCCATGATGGAGCCGCGCAGGGCATAATCCCCGTGCTCGATCACCTGGGACACGGCCCGATAACCGCCGCGGATCAAGCGCTCGCAAAACGCGTCGCGATCCACCCGCTCGCCGGTGCGGAGCAGGAGCGTGTTCCCTTCGAGGAACGATCGGGGCGGCAGCCGCTGCATGAGGGTCGTCACCGAGGCGATCACGATGCCCCCCCGGAACTCCGGTAGGCGGTAGAGCGTCGCGAGGCGCTCGGAGACGATGTCCTGGTACGGCGAGAAGCGGTCGTAGGGAAGCGTCTCCCAGTCCGGGAAGGCGAGCGGTTCCACGCCGTCACCCCCGAAGAACCGCACCTCATCGGCGATGCGGCCCGACTCGGCGGCGTTCGCTACGATGACGAGGCAAGGCCCCCGATGGCGGCGCACGGCCGCGGCGATGGCGAGACCCTTCCCGGAGCCGTAGAGGCGCGCCCAGCGCCGCCGATCCCCGGACCGGCTCGGCACGGGCGGCTCGAAGGGGCTCTCCAGACGCTCGATGTCCAAAGGCTCTGTTTCCAATGGCCGAGCTTCCGAAGGAGGGTTGTCGGATTCCGTCATAGGCAGGGACCACGCGCGGCGAGGCGGCGCGGGGGATCATAAGCACGCGGCGGCTCCTGGCAAGGGGGTGTCGGGCGGGCTACAGCCCCGGCACTATCTGTGTGCACCGCCCCGTCGTTCACATCGATGATCTGGGTCGTTGTATAGCGTAAACGGTTGCCCGAAGCGGCAACCCAATGCTACTGTCAATGCCAGTAACTTTCAGTAAAACGCAACACCATCAAGGACGGTGGACGAAGCGGTTCAGCCGGCGCCA
>JALZID010000089.1 GCA_030860485.1 Pseudomonadota bacterium
CCTCTTTCGCGTAGTGGTCGATCTTGTCCCTGAGCCGAGCGATCAGAGCGTCGAACCCGCGATCCTTCATCACCGTCGAGTACTCGGCCTTGCGCGCCGCGAGCTCGCTGACCCCATCGGCGAACACATTCAGGATCCGCCAGCGCTCACCTTCGGGTTTAAGGATGTACTTGAACTGGACAGTGTCGCCGTCCGATTTCACCAACTCGGCCGTGACGATCGTCCAATCCCCTTTGGTTTCCTGCGAGACGTCGCGAAACTTCTCGTTCTTGAACCCATCGAATCGCGCCGCGTAGGTCGCCGTGCTGAGCCGCTCGAAGGTCTCGAGAAACAGCTTTCTCTGATCCGCATTGAGCCCGGCCCAATAGCGGCCTAGGAGCTTCTGCCCGATGGTGCCGAAATCGAAGCTGGCACTGACCACGGGAGCGAGCCTGTCATAGCGACCGGAATATCCCAGGGCATCGGCACGCTTCATGACATCCAGGAGCGTCGTATGGAGCTTGTCGACCACCGACTTGGCGTCTGCCGTTCCCGCCTCCAGATCGGGACCCAAAACGAGTGCCATCGCAAAAATCAGGACGCGCGTCAGCGCTCGGTAGCCGTTCATCAACATACGAAACATACCCCCCCAGAGCGGTACACCCGAGGCCCCCCGCGATGCGCCGCTCATGCGACGCCGCAATCCCCGCGAGCAGCACTAGATATCGCATGGGACCCCGGTGTCTTTAACCAGGTGTGTCCTCCAGCGCGCCTGCCGCAGCCTCGTCGGTACCGTATTGCCTGCCCTTCCACAGCGATCGCCGACCCCGCCAGTAGCGGATCGCGGAGCTCCACGTCATCCCGAGAAACAAGCACCCCGCCCCCGGCAGGACCAGCACCCAGGCAAGGGGAAGCCCATAATACCTGAGAACGGCCCGGTAACTCACCATGGCCATGGCTAAGGTCAGGGCGCCGGCCGCCGCCACCGGCCACTCCCCCGAGACCAGCGCCGCTACGGGCGCCGCGAAGGCGCACAGCATCACCACGGTGCAGAGGACGAGCAACAGAGGGGAATAGCGCAACTGCGTGAAGGCCGTTCTCGCCACCATTTCCCAGATGCTCTGCAGCGAGGGATAGGGCCTCAAGCTCCGGGCCGAATGGGTCAACCCGATCCAGGTATGGAACCCCCGCTTCTTGACGCGCCCGGCCAGGGCGCAGTCGTCGATGAGCGCGTCTCGAATCGCCGCGAATCCGCCGATCTCTCTCAGGACACGCGCCTCCAGGAGGATGCACCCGCCGGCGGCGCAAGCCACGAACGGTATCGCCGGCGAGTTGGACAGACGGAAGGGGTAAAGGAGCTTGAAGAAGTAGACGAAGGCCGGCATCAGGAACCGCTCCCAGAGGTTGTCCATGCGCAGCAAGACCAAGAGCGACACCAGATGGCGACCGTCCTGCCGCAGCTTGGCGCGGAGTGCGGGGAGGATCCCGGGGAGCAGCTCAACATCGGCATCGAGGAGCAGTACCCACTCGGTGCGGACGTTCGCGAGCCCCTGGTGCAAGGCCCACAGCTTGCCGCTCCAACCGGGAGGCAGGGGCGTCCCGTACACGATCTGGAGCCCCTCCATGCGGCACGCGCGCGCCACCGCCCCGGTACCGTCGGTCGATTGATCGTCGATGAGGATGATCCGGAGGCCCCGCCCCTGGCGCCTCAGCCCGGCCAGGATCGTGCTGATCTGCGCGGCCTCGTCGCGGGCCGGAACCAGGACGGTCACATCACGGAGATCGACGTCCTCGCCTCCGCCCTGCGCGTCCAGCGACTCGTCGGTGGCCCAGGGACGCCAGGGCGCAATCAGCACGCACAGCCACATGACGCACGCCGGCAGCACCACGTACCACCAAGACACGGAGCGGTGCCGGTATGGGCGCGACGCGGCGTCTGCTAACCGCTGGCCTTGCGGTGGCGCGAGACCGGCGCGGCGATCGTCGCTACGGTCCCGGAGCCCTTGCCTACCAGGTGCGGCCGGGGCACGGCTCCCTCCCGATAGACGATCTCGGGTTCGGGCGCCATGTCGCCATCGGTGCGCGGTCCCGCGAGCATGACCCGCAGGGCCTTGAGCGGCGAGCGGAACGCATCGTTCACCGCCGTCGCTTCGTAGCCGCAATGGACCATGCAGTCGTTGCATTTCGGGTTGCGCCCGGTGCCGTAGCGTTCCCATTCGGTCTCTTCCATGAGCTCCCGGTAGGTCTTGGCATACCCCTCTCCCACCAGGAGATAGCAGGGTTTCTGCCAGCCAAACACGTTGCGGGTGGGATTGCCCCAGGGCGTACACTCGTAGGCCTGGTTACCGGCGAGGAAATCGAGGTACAGGGGCGACTGGTTGAAGTACCATTGACGTTTTCCGCGCCGTGATTTGCCGAGCTTGAACAGATCGCGAAACAACTGCTTGCTGGCGCGGCGCTTGAGGAACACGTCCTGGCGCGGGGCGCGCTCGTAGCTATAACCGGGCGAGATGGTCACGCCCTCTACTCCGAGTGCCATCGCGATATCCATGAACTCGGCGACTTCCGGGGCGGTCTCACCTTGAAAGAGCGTGCAGTTGGCGGTCACTCGAAACCCCTGCGCGCGCGCCTTCTCGATGACCGCCACACAGGTATCGAAGACCCCCTCGCGGCACACCGAGGCATCGTGCCGCTGGCGGGTCCCGTCGAGGTGGATGGAGAAGGTCAGGTACGGGGAAGGCCGATAGTCCTTCATGCGTCGGTCCAGGAGCAGCGCGTTGGTGCACAGGTACACGAACTTCTCGCGTTCGATGAAGCCCTGGACGATCTGGGGCATCTCTTTGTGGATCAACGGCTCGCCGCCCGCGATCGAGACGATCGGCGCACCACAGTCGTCGACGGCGGCCATGCACTCCTCGACCGACAGGCGCTTGTCGAGGATCTCGTCGGGATAGTCGATCTTGCCGCACCCGGCGCACGCGAGGTTGCAGCGAAACAACGGTTCCAACATCAACACGAGCGGATAGCGCTGCCGCCTCCGGAGCTTCTGCTCGAGCACATAGCGCGCCACACGGTACTGCTGGATCAAGGGAACGCCCATGCCAATCCTCCCCTAGTCTGGTGGTATATTTTGGCGTTTGATCAACCAATTGCGGAACGAGCCCGCGATCCCTATTACGATACTGTAACGGTTCGGGAAAGTACAGCCCGGGGCCCCCGCGAGGCCCCTGGGCGACCGCGCTATCGGCACCGGGCGGCCTTGCTTGCAAGAGCCGGAGGCCGTATCGATAATGTAGACTTTAGGAGGTTGAGTTGTTGCGTATGAACAAATCCTACCCGCGTCTGCGCACGATCGAGTCTCCGCAGGACCTCCGGGGCCTGCCGGAATCGGAGCTCTTGGCGCTCGCCGAGGAGCTGCGGGCCTTTCTCCTGGACTCGGTGAGCCAGAGCGGCGGCCACTTCGCCGCGGGGCTCGGGACGGTGGAGCTGACCATCGCCCTGCACTATGTCCTCAACACCCCCGAGGACCGGCTGGTGTGGGACGTGGGGCATCAGGCCTACCCCCACAAGATCCTGACCGGCCGCCGCGAGCGGATGCCGACCATCCGCCAGTGGGGAGGGCTGGCGCCGTTTCCCAAGCGCGACGAGAGCCCCTGCGATACCTTCGGGGTCGGGCATTCGAGCACCTCCATCAGCGCCGCGCTGGGGATGGCGATCGCGGCTCGGCGGGAGGGCCGGGGGCGCAAGGCCGTGGCCGTCATCGGCGACGGGGGGATCACCGCCGGGCTGGCCTTCGAGGCCATGAACCACGCCGGGGACCTCGCCATCGACCTCATGGTTGTCCTGAACGACAACGACATGTCCATATCGCCCAACGTCGGGGCGCTGTCGAACCGCATCGCCCAGGTGCTGTCGGGGCGGCTCTACACCTCCGTGAAGCGGGGCAGCAAGAAGATGCTCTCGATCATGCCGCCGGTCTGGGAGCTGGCGCGTCGGGCCGAGGAGCATGTCAAGGGCCTGATCATCCCCGGGACCCTGTTCGAGGAGCTGGGCTTCAACTACATCGGACCGATCGACGGGCACGATCTGCCGACCCTCCTCGGCACCATCCGCAACGTGAGCCAGATGCCGGGGCCGCAGCTCCTGCACGTCATCACCAAGAAGGGCAAGGGCTACGCGCCGGCCGAGGCCGATCCGGTCAAGTACCACGGCGTGACCCCATTCGACCCGGAGCGCGGCATCGTCGCCGGCAAGGCGCCGAGCAAGCCGAGTTACACCAAGGTGTTCGGCGATTGGGTCTGCGACATGGCGGCCATCGACCCGCGCCTCGTCGCCATCACCCCGGCGATGCGGGAGGGATCGGGCCTGGTACGCTTTCAGAAGGACTTCCCGGAGCGTTACTTCGATGTCGCGATCGCCGAGCAACACAGCGTGACGGTGGCGGCCGGCATGGCCTGCGAGGGGCAGAAACCGGTGGTGGCGATCTACTCGACCTTCCTGCAGCGGGCCTATGACCAGGTCATCCACGACGTCGTCAACCAGAAGCTGCCGGTCTTGTTCGCCATCGACCGCGCCGGGCTGGTAGGCGCCGACGGGCCCACGCACAACGGCAGCTACGATCTCAGTTTCCTGCGCTGCCTGCCCCATATGGTGGTGATGGCGCCGGCCGACGAGAACGAGTGCCGGCAGATGCTGTATACCGGATTTCTGCACGACGGTCCCGCGGCTGTGCGATACCCGCGCGGCGAAGGACCCGGGGTCCCGGTGAACAGCACCATGACGGCCCTCCCCTTCGGGAAGGCGGAGATGCGGCGCGAGGGGCACGGACTCGCCCTCCTCTGCTTCGGCACCATGCTGGCGCCCGCATTGGAGGTGGCCGGGGTGCTCGATGCCACAGTTGTCAACATGCGCTTCGTGAGACCGCTGGACAAGGAGATGCTCCTCGATTTGGCGGGATCCCACGCGCTCTTGGTCACGGTCGAGGAAAACGTCGTGGCGGGCGGCGCCGGGAGCGGCGTCGCCGAGACCCTGGCGGCCCACGGCTGCCACACCCCCGTGGTTCACTATGGCCTGCCCGACCGCCTCATCCAGCACGGCACCCGCGAGGAGATGCTGGTCGATGCCGGTCTGACGAGCGAGGGGATCCTGGCATTCGTACGCGGGCTGGGGCGTCACGATCGCCGGGCGGGCCCGAAGGGCGTCGTAGGCCCCCGGCCGGTTGGGGCGGCGGGATTATCGCCATGACCCCTCGCCCAGGAGATGAATTCGATCCTCCCCCGCCAGCGGGAGGATCAGTCAATCCCAAGTATAAGGGACCATCCGACATCTTCGGCGCCGGCCGCCGAAGCGCTCGCATGACCAGGGCGATCAAGGTATCTTGGCCGACATGACCAGGCACGCGATCTGCTCGCCAGCCCCGAGAGGGCGGAGACGGTGTCCAAGCTGATTCTCTAGCCGGGACGGCGCCAGACCACTCACGGTCACACGTCGCTTTTTTGATCCTCGCTCGCTGTATGGACCGGAGATATGAGTAAAGGGTTTTGAGGTCATGTGATGAGTGGAACCGATCGTCCAGCTCACGCTGCTCGGATTCGCCATCAATAACGATCCCAGGCCCCTCCCGATCGCCGTGCTCCGGGCCGATCGCAGTGCCGTCGCCCGCAGTCTCATCGCCGGGATGCAAGAGACCGATTATTTTCATGTGTTGTATTATCCGAACCGGGAAGAGGAGGCCAAGGTGCTATTGCGCCGTGGCGACGTCCAGTTTGTCCTGGCTGTCCCGGAGGGTTTTTCGCGCAAGCTCGTTCGGGGTGATTTCCCGGCCGTGCTCCTCGAGATCGATGCCACCGATCCGGCCGCGGCGAGCAACGCCGTCGCAGCCGTCAACACCCTGGCCCATGCTGGCGTTCCTGCTGATGGCGCTCGTCGCCGGACGGCAGCGTTATCGACGCACCCTGGACTGAAGGGCATGGGCGGCCCCGGCACGGCGGCGGTGGCCTCGTGAATATATATACGGCTCTTCGGGACAATTTGTGGGTGGTTGCGAGCCTGTGAGGGGCATGGGTGCCTGTGGACTTGTGGATAACATCCCTGTTACCCACAGGGCCCACAGGCCAAGCTGGGGATCTGTGGACAACCTC
>JALZID010000090.1 GCA_030860485.1 Pseudomonadota bacterium
AGGTAGCGTTCCTCGCTGGTATCGGGGTCATGGCAGTTCACGAGCTGCATGACCTCCCCCTCGGCGATGGTATTGGTCGCGTCCGAGAGGATCTCCATGACCCGCATGTCACGCACATCGACCATCATCTGGAAGGCGCGCGAGTACAGGAAATCGCCGACCAGCACACTCGCCTCGTTCCCGAAGACCAGGTTGGCGGTCTTGCGCCCGCGCCTGAGATCTGAAGCATCGACCACATCGTCGTGTAGCAGGGTCGCGGTATGGATCAGCTCGACTATCGCGGCGAGGTGGATATGGAGGCGGCCGCCATAGCCATGGGCGTGGGCGGACAAGAGCGCCAGCACCGGCCGCAGGCGCTTACCACCGTTGGCGACGATGTAGTGGCTCAACTGGTTGATGAGCGCGACCTCGGAATACAGGCGCAGCTTGATGAACCGGTCGACATCGGCGAGGTCATCGGCGATGAGCGCGCGCAGCGCGTCCATCTTCGTGGGGAGGCACTCGGTGAGCATGCGTTTCGCATTGTGCCAAGTCCGGGAGGGCGCCCACAAGGGGCGCCCCTACGTCCCCCCGACACAAGCGGGCGGGGCGAGCGCCTTGTGCGGGGCACCCGATCTCCGTACAATCTTCGCCCGGAAAACCGGACTACCCCCTCCTAAATCTCCCCCTTCGTCAGGGGGAGGGAAATAGATTCACGTCTCCCCTTACGAAGGGGGAGGTTAGGAGGGGGTAGGGCGGTTAGTCACCGGGCGTGGTATGCATTGGCGTGAGGGGCCATGTTTAGTATTCAAATTAGTCATGTACGCGGTCATCAAGAGCGGCGGTAAACAATACAAGGTCGCGGCGGAATCGACCCTGCGGGTCGAAAAACTCCCCGGCGACGTGGGTGCCTCGGTCGATCTCACCGAGGTCCTCATGGTCGTGGACGGTGATCGCGTCGAGGTCGGTCGCCCGATCCTGGAGGGCGTGAAGGTAGAGGCCGAGATCACGGCACATGGCAGAGGCCCCAAGCTGCGGATCGTCAAGTTTAGGCGCCGCAAGCATTATCGAAAGCAGATGGGTCACCGGCAGGACTTTACGGAGGTCACGATCCGATCCATCCAACTGGCCGGTCCGCCGGGTTGAGGATGAGGTGACGCGCAGATGGCACACAAGAAGGCAGGCGGCAGCACCCGAAACGGCCGGGACTCACACTCGAAGCGCCTCGGCATAAAGCGTTACGGCGGACAGATCGTGGTCGCGGGGAATATCCTGGTCAGACAGCGGGGCACCCGCTGGCACGCAGGCACCAACGTCGGCTGCGGGAAAGACCATACGCTCTTCGCCAAGGCGGAGGGGCGCGTGGTATTCGAGACCAAGGGTCCCCACAACCGCACCTTCGTCAGCGTGGTACCGGGCCAAACAAGATCGGGCTAGCTAGTCGGAAACGACCGGCGCTAACCTATATCTTACTGCCGGCACGCAGAGGCCCCGTCGCGACGGGGCCTTTTGTTGATGGGCCCGATGCCAACGCATGGGAAATGATCGCGGGGGCTCGCCGTGAAATTCGTCGATAGCGCGGTCATCGAGGTGGAGGCCGGCGCCGGCGGCCATGGCTGCCTGAGTTTCCGCCGTGAGAAGTACGTCCCGCGGGGCGGACCCGATGGCGGGGACGGCGGCGATGGCGGCAGCGTCTATCTCATCGCCGAAGGGGGTCTCGACACCCTCGTCCACTTCCGTTATCAGCGACGCTTCAAGGCCGAATCGGGACAATCAGGGATGGGGGCACAGTGCTCGGGCCGCGCCGGGGGTGATCTCATGATCCCCATCCCGGCCGGCACACGCGCCTATGATGCCGATACGGACGAGCTGATCGGGGACCTGGTGATGCCGAAGCAGCGCTTGCTAGTGGCCCATGGCGGCCTGCACGGCCGGGGCAATACGCGCTTCAAAACCAGCACCGACCGTGCACCGCGCAAGACCACGAAAGGCCAGCCGGGGGAATCGCGGCGACTGCGCCTGGAGCTGTCCGTGCTCGCCGATGTCGGCTTGGTCGGCCTGCCGAACGCGGGGAAGTCCAGCCTCATCCGGGCCATCTCGGCGGCGCACCCGAAGGTGGCCGACTACCCCTTCACGACCCTGCACCCGCACCTCGGCGTGGTGTCGGTGGACGTCGACCATAGCTTCGTGGTGGCCGATGTGCCCGGCCTCGTGGCCGGCGCCGCATTGGGCGCGGGGCTCGGGATCCAGTTCTTGAAGCACCTCGAGCGCACCCGCCTCCTGCTCCAGGTGGCGGACGCGGCCTGCGAGATCGGCGAGGCCGCAGAGGCGATCCGCACCATCGAAGAGGAACTGAAACAATACCGCCCAGGGCTCCACACAAGCGAACGCTGGCTGGTGCTGAACAAGACCGATCTCCTGCCCGAGGCCGAGCGCGAGCGCCATTGCCGGGCGATCCTCGATGAGCTCGGCTGGACGCGACCCTGCGCGCCAATCTCGGCCAAGACCGGTGCCGGGTGCCGTGATCTGGTGTACCGGCTCGCCGGGCGCCTGGAAGAGCTTCGCAGGACGGGGCCCGGGACGGACCTAGAAGATGCCCATGTCGCTGTGCCGTAAGACGCTCGCCGAGGCACGGCGCTGGGTCGTCAAGATCGGCAGCTCGCTCGTCACCAACCAGGGCCAGGGCCTCAGGGCTGATTCCCTGGAGGTGTGGGTCACCCAGATCGCGGCGCTGTGCCGGGAAGGGCGGGAGATCGTCGTCGTGACCTCGGGGGCCGTCGCCGAGGGGGTGGTGCGCCTTGGGTGGCCGGCACGCCCGCACGCCCTGCACCAGTTGCAGGCCGCGGCCGCCGTCGGCCAGATGGGGCTCATCCAGACCTACGAGGCGTGCTTCCAGCGCCACGGGCTGCACACCGCCCAGATCCTGCTCACCCATGACGACGCCGCCCACCGCCAGCGCTATCTCAACGCCCGGAGCACCCTGCAGACCCTTCTGAAGCTCCGGGTCGTGCCGATCGTCAACGAGAACGACACGGTCGCCACCGAGGAGCTCCGTTTCGGGGACAACGACACCCTGGCGGGGCTCTGCGCCAACCTGGTTGAGGCCCGGTTACTGGTGATCCTGAACGATCAGGCCGGCCTCTACGAGCGCGACCCGCGACTCGATCCGCACGCTCGTTTCATCCCCGAGGCGCGCGCCGGCGATCCGGCGCTCGCAGCCATGGCCGGCCCCGGCACGGCCCTCGGACGCGGCGGCATGCAGACCAAGCTGCGCGCGGCCGCGCTCGCGGCCCGATCGGGCACGGCGACGGTCATCGCCTCTGGCGCGGAACCCGAGGTCCTGACCCGCCTGGCCAGGGGCGAGGCCCTCGGTACCCTCTTGGTCCCCGGTCAGGGGCCGCTGGCCGCACGCAAGCGATGGCTGGCCGGCGGGCTCAAGCCCAGAGGCCGCCTGGCCCTCGATGAAGGTGCCGTGCGGGTGCTGACGCAATCCGGACGCAGCCTACTGGCGGTCGGCGTCCAGTTGGTGGAAGGCGGGTTCGCGCGCGGCGATCTGGTCAGCTGCGTGGATCAGGAAGGGCGCGAGATCGCACGGGGTTTGATCAACTACGCCGCCCCCGAGGCGCGCGACATCATGGGCCAGCCGAGCGATCGGATCGAACAGATCCTGGGTTACGTGGATGAGCCCGAGCTGATCCACCGGGATAACCTGGTGCTATTGTGAGTTGGCTACCGTAGCCCGGAGGGAACAATGCACTCCGGAAACGGCGTCCCCGGATCTCGCTTCGCTCCATCCGACCCACTTTTGGCCGGCCCTTTTGGCCGGGCTACTCTTGCTAGCCGCCCGTCGCGCCCAGCGCCGATATGGCCATGTGCAGGCGCCGTTTGTGGCGTGCCGCCTTGTTCTTGTGGATGATGCCTTTGGTTGCCATGCGATCGATGAGCGGCACGGCGGACCGATAGGCGGTGGCGGCGGCGTCCTGGTCTTTCGATTCCACCGCCCGCACCACCTTCTTGATGGCCGTGCGCAAGGCCGAGCGCCGGCCCTGGTTATGGGCACGGCGTTTCTCGGCCTGGCGTGCCCGTTTGCCGGCAGATGGCGAATTGGCCAAGCGATGAATCCTCTACGGTTTCCGACGAAATGAGGATACAACTATGCGGGCTCCGGCAGGGATTGTCAACGCTACATCGCGATTGGGGCGCGATTGGGGTCGCGAGTGTAGACCCGGCTGCCGGGGCCCGAAGTGGGCCGGAAGGCCCGGATATTTAAAGGACATTTCTGTATGGTATCTTGGGCGGTGGTCCCGCGCCCGCGGGGACCGCCACCGCATGAGGTAGCCCGCTGAGCACTCGACTGTTTCGATCCACGGCCACGGTCGGGGGCATGACGCTCGTTTCGCGCGTGCTCGGCTTTCTACGTGACATGGTCATGGCGCACATGCTCGGCGCGGGCTTGAGCGCCGATGCCTTTTTCGTCGCCTTCCGCATCCCCAACCTCCTGCGCCGCTTCTTCGCCGAAGGGGCCTTCTCCCAGGCCTTCGTGCCGGTCCTGTCCGACTACAAGAACCGCAAGAGCCGGACCGAGACCGAATGTTTCATCGACCGCGCCGCCGGGGCGCTGGCCGGCGTCGTGGGTGTGATCACGCTGTGCGGAATCGTCGCGGCACCTTTGATCATATTCGTGTTCGCGCCCGGGTTTCTGGCGACCGAGAGCAAGTACGAGCTGACGGTGTCGCTGCTCCGCGTGACGTTCCCTTATATCTTGTTCATCTCGCTCGCCGCCTTCGCTGCCGCGATCCTGCAGTGCCACGGGCGCTTCGCCGTACCGGCCTTCACACCGACGTTCTTGAACCTGAGCCTGATCGTGGCGGCGCTGTGGATGACCGGGTATTTCCAGGAGCCGGTGATGGCCCTGGCCTGGGGGGTGCTCGCCGGCGGCATCGCGCAGCTCCTGTTTCAATTACCGTTCGTCTTTCGGCTGGGGTTTTTCCCGGTCCCCCGGATCCGCACCGATGACCCCGGCGTCCGGCGCATGCTGGCACTCATGGGGCCATCGATATTCGGGGTCTCGGTGGTCCAGATCAACCTCTTGATCGACACTCTCATGGCCTCCTTCCTGGCCACCGGGAGCGTCTCGTGGCTATATTACTCGGACCGGCTGGTGGAGTTCCCGCTCGGGGTCTTCGGCATCGCGTTCGCGACCGTGATCCTGCCGCAGCTCTCTGACCACCACAGCACCGGCTCGCGCGAGACCTTTTCGCGCACCCTGGACTGGGCCCTGCGCTGCGTGTTGGCGATCGGCGCACCGGCCGCGGTCGGGCTCGCGGTCCTGGCCGGACCCATGCTGTGCACCCTGTTCCAGTACGGGGAGTTCGGGGCGCACGACGTGGCGATGGCAGAGAAGAGCCTCACGGCCTACGCGCTCGGGCTTTTGGCCTTCATTCTCATTAAGATCCTGGCCCCGGGGTATTATGCCCGGCACGACACCAAGACTCCGGTGCGAGCCGGCGTCGTGGCGATGCTGCTGCACCTGGCCCTGAATATAGCCCTCATCGTGCCGTTAGCTCACGCCGGCCTGGCGCTCGCCACGTCGCTCGCGGCTTATGTGAACGCCGCGCTCCTGTACCGCGGATTGCGCCGGCAAGGGGCCTATGCCCCGGTGGCGGGCTGGGGAGCGTTCCTGACCCAGGTGTTCGTCGCCACCGCGATCATGGCCGCGTTTCTGGTCATGACCTGCCCGCCCCTCGGGCAGTGGCTCGCCTGGGGGATCACAGACAGGGCCTTGCGGCTCGCGGGCCTGATAGGTGGCGGTACCCTGCTGTATGGGGCCGCGCTGTGGGCCCTGGGCCTGCGCTGGAAAAATATGATGGTGTCGAGAACACCGATATGATTACCGATATGATTCGGGCCATAGAATTCACCATATCATTCGGGCCGTATCATTCAGATCGTATCCTTCGGACCGTATCATTCGGCCGGTATTGACTAGCCGGTATTGACTAGTGTAGTGTCCCTTGAATAACTTTACAGATTATCCCTTCTTGTTTTTCCCTCGGGGTCCCATGTGAGGACTCCCACTTTTCGAGCTGCGTCCGTTCAGCCGTTTCAACTCGATCGACAGCCTCG
>JALZID010000091.1 GCA_030860485.1 Pseudomonadota bacterium
AGCGCGGCGCCGATATTGGTGATATTTTTCGAGTGGTTCACGGATAGCCTCCCTCGTGGTTGTGGGTTCACATACTGGCTGGCTGTCCGCGGCTCTGCGGAATGGCTGGCTGCGCTGCGATGCTTAGAGGCTGTTTGAAAACGTCCTGAGCGCAGGCAGGGAAGCGCGCGAAAGGGCGAAAAAGCGGAGTTTACGATAGTAGTAAAGGAGCATTTTGAGCCCTTGAGCAACGCAGTTATGCCAAGCGCAGCAGTTCTTAAGCAGCCTCTTAGGTCATTGGTACAATAGTCCTCTACTGGGTGAGAGAATCACCAGTTGATCGAATAGGCCACCGACACCGTGCGCCCGGGCCGCTCGGGAAATCGAACAGGGTGTAGTCCCGCACCATCGCGATACCTCCTCCCCTCACTCGTCCACGAAGTGCAGGCTGCCGAACAGGCCATCGGCCTCGCCGTTCGACCCGGCGGTGAAGTACAGGTAATTCGCACGCCCGAGGCTCGCGCCGTTGCCGAAGGCGAGGCCCCAGAGGCCATCGATCTGGATGGCCTGCCGATCGCGGCCGCGTAAATATCCCCTCTGCCGCCCGCTCTTCAAGCCGAAGGCCAGCAGGGTGCCGTCGCCGAAGTTGCCGACGATGAGGCGCTTGGAGAATGGACCAAACCCCTCGGGGGCCACGGCGAACAGGGCAATCTCCAAACCTGCGCAGCGGTGCACCAGCACCCACGTGTAGCGCATCATTCGCATGTCTCCAGCTCAGTGTCCACTCCGACAAACGCCGCGCTCAAGCCCGGTAGATGCTCACCTGAGGCGTCAGCATGCAGAGCGTGGCAACCATCGCCGCCGGGTAGTCCGCGCGGACCGGCTGAAGTCGACGTATCCCATCTCCCTCCGTTCCCAGACTGCGTTTCACTCCCATTGGGCTACGCGAGCTGCCGTTTCTGGGCATCGCGGTCCATATAACCCGGCGCCTCAAGTAAATCCACCCGTTCGCCGGATTCCACTGCGTTCCAGCGAGGCAGCCCTTGCTGTTTGCCGAACACCGGTGGATTGCTCAGCTCTCTTTGCTGGGACGCTTGCTTGCACGACCGCCTGGGGGCGCCAGAGCATGAAGATCCAGGCCGCGATGATGGCCAAGGTCACTGCCGCCCAGCCGATGATCACCGCCTTCACTCCCGGCGCCAAGTTGGGCAGCTGTTTCACGCCATCGACCGTCCGTCCGTAGAACTCGCGCACCTCTTGGAAGCCGAAGGGCAACGAGGCCGCCAGTATGCCCAGCGAGACGACAATCGCGGCGGCGGTACCCGGCCAGCGGTGGCGGGATTGGCCGCCAGTATCGCGGGCCAGGCGCTGGGCGTGCAGATAGGTGCCGGTGAGGATCAGCCCCGACAGAGCCAGACCGAAGACAAACCAGATAAGCTTGGACGTTAGCCCACCGAAGTCACCGAAGTGCAGCGGATCGGCGGTATCCGACCAGCGCCAGTAGAGTGGCAGGTCGGAGGCGTGCTGGTTGTAAAGCACCTCGCCGGTGCGCGCGTCTAGGTGCAACTGGTTGGCGCCGTTACGCACCAGCAGGTGGCCGGCCTGACCGTCCACATAGAAGGAGCCGTCCTCTCCAAGGCTGATGTAGCGGATATCGAGGTCGGGACGCAGTTGCCATGCCCGCTCCAGAAGCGTGTCCAGTGGCAACGCCGACCGATCGGGATCGGAAACCGCTTGCGGAATCGTATGTACAGCATTCTCGGCACCGCTGGCATAAGTGATTATCCTGTCACCGATATCGTAGCGCGCGTATTCGAACAGATACCAGACGCCGGTGAGGCCGATTACGAGCAAAAACCAGAGGCTCCACAAGCCCGTGAGCTTGTGCAACTCGCTCCACAACCACCTCCGCGGCCCGGCTTTGAAACGAAAGAAGCGCGTCCACCAGCGCTGGTAGAAATAAAGCGCGGCAACGAGGGACACCAGCAGGGTCAGGGCGAACAGCGTCACCAGATAGAGGCCCCAGCCGTTGGGGTAAAACAACATCCGGTGAAAGTCGCGGAAGAAGCGCTGCACGGTGAAGCCGCTGCTCGTCCCGGTGACCTCGGCGGTGTAGGGATTGACGAACAGCAGCTGGCTGCCCCCATCCGGCACATCGATCCAAACCATTGCGACCGACCGGCGATAGAGCGGCGCGCTGATGCTGCTCACCGTTGCGTCGGGATAGGCGGCTTCGGCGGCGGCCTTTATCTCTCCCCAACTGGCGCGATCGGATTGCGGCTGCACCCGTAGCGCCGGCGTCACCAGCCAGTCGATCTCATTGGAGAGGATCGCGAAGGCGCCGCTCCAGCAGATCGTGAACAGCATGAAGCCCGTGATCACGCCGGTGAAGCTGTGGACGCGGAACCAGGTGCGGGTTTTCATGTTAGCACTGGGTTGTCTATCGATATCCGTCGCACGGGGCGCCCGTGTGCGGTGGGTTACGCTTCGCTTTACCTATCGCGACCCTTCACGCATGCGTGAACTACCAGCGATATGTCAATGTCGCGGCAACGAAACGCCGGTTGCCGTACTTGCAGCCGTCGCTGGGGAAGCCGCAGAAGGCGACGTACTCCTCGTCAAAGAGATTGCTGGCGTTCAGCGCGAAGTAGAGATTCTTCCAACTATAATGAACCACCGCGTCAACCAGCGGAACATCCGGGACTTTGATTGTGTTAGGAACGTCGCCGAAGGTGGAGCCGCGATACCGCACGCCGGCGCCGAAGCCGAGCTCCGCCAGGGCGCCGCCCTGGATGGTGTAGTCCGCCCACAGCGAGGCGGTGTGTTCCGGTACACCCGTGGGAGTCTCGCCTTCCTCGATGCGTTCGCCCTCATCATCGACCACATTGCTTTTTGTAATCTCCGGATCCAGGTAAGTGTAAGCGAGGATCAGGTCCAACCCGAAATCCAGGCTGGCCACAGCCTCTACTTCGATGCCGCGGGAACGGACCTCGCCCGTTTGAATCAGATTGTCAAAGTTTTCGGGGTCTTGCGTGAGCACATTCTGGCGCCTGAGATCGAAGGCGGCCAGGGTCACAAAGGCATTCGCACCGGGCGGTTGGTATTTGACGCCGACCTCATACTGCTCGCCCGTCTCGGGCTCGAACGGCTCGCCGAAAAAATCGGTATCGGCGATCGGCAGGAACGACTCCGAGTAGCTGAAGTAAGGCGCCAGACCGTTGTCGGCCAGATAGAGCAAACCGGCACGGCCGGTAAATGCTTCGTCGTCTTGATCCGTCTTGGTATCCGCCAGCAGGTCTTCGGTTCCGCTATCCGCCCAATCATAGCGACCGCCCAGCGAGAGCACCCATTTGTCGTACAGCTTGAGCTGGTCCTGGACATACAAGCCGGTCTGCGTCAAAGTGTTGCGCGTGTCGTCCGGCGGCGTGTCGTTGGAAATCGGCAAGGGTTGGCCGTAGACGGGGTTGTAGACATCGAGCGAGGGGACGGACGAAAACAAAAACATCGAGCCGAAGTCACCGCGCAAGCGCTGATGGTCCAAGCCGAACAGCACGGTTTGCTCTATCACGGAGTTTTTGAGCCTCCACCGGACCTGGTTGTCTATCGCCGTATGTCGTACCCATTCACGACCCTTTAGGACTGCGCGATCGATTGTCGCGCCGTCATCTTGCAGGCCGGTAAAAAAAATCGTGTCGTGGAGAGTCTCCTGGTCCATCCAGCGAAAGTTCTGGCGCAGGCTCCACGCGCTGTTCAGGTGGTGCTCGAACTCGTAGCCCAGCGACGTCCGCTCCTGGTCGAACCGATCGAAGCCGGGTTCCCCTACGAAGCGGTCGGTCGCAATGAAACCGAATCGGCCCGGCACCAGCGTGCCCACCCGCGGCAGCGCTTGATAGCCTTGCCCGCGCTCGTTTTCCTGATAGCTGGCCAGTAGCGTCAGGCGGGTGTCATTCGATGGTTGCCAGGTCAGGGCGGGCGCGAAGTAAATGCGGTCGTCCGTGACGAAATCGATTTGCGAGTCCGCGTCGCGTGCGAGCCCGGTCAGGCGATAGAGAAACCGCCCCTCGTCGTCGATTGGACCGCTGAGGTCGAAGGCCGCCTGTTTGCGGTCGAACGAACCGTACTGCAGCTGGATCTCATAGAGAGGGATTTGCGTTGGCCGCTTGGTGATCAAATTGATCAAGCCACCGGGAGCGCCCTGCCCATACAGCACGGAAGCAGGGCCGCGGAGAACTTCGATGCGTTCCAGCCCATAGGGTTCCATTACAATGCCGCCCTGGCCGCCGAAGGCGAAGTCTCTGAGCCCGTCGCGGTATTGGGATCCCGAGCTGGCGGTCTCGAGACCTCGGATAGTCACTTCGTCCGATCGCGGGTCAGGCCCGTTGGACTCGGCCACGACACCGGCGGTGTAGCGCAAGGCATCGCTGACCGACTGTGCGTTTTGAGCTTCCATTCGATCCCGCGTGACCACCGAGATCGACTGCGGCGTTTCGATGATCGGCGTATCGGTCTTGGTAGCGGTGGCGCTTTGCGTTGCCACGTAACCGATCTCATTCGAGGAAGTCCCCGTGACGGTGATCACCGGAAGGACGACGGGTTCTTCATCCCCACCAGCCACGGGTTCGTCCTGATGCCCATCGGCCGCCACGACTGGCGCAGCACCAAGAAGCATCGACAGTATAAGGGCAATTGGCGGGAGTTTAAATCTAGGTTTGACAGTATTTCGCATAGCCAGACCTCTCTTATGCATTGGTATTGGCTGGCTAACCCGAAGGAGTGGCTGGCTGGTTTGTTACGAAATTGCCTGCAGACCTCCCCGCGCTGACGCCCCCCTTTGGGAAACGAATTATCCACCCTCATGCTCGCTCCGGTTCGGTCACAAACCCGTCTTCCCGGTTATCGCCGGCGAATGCCGGTGTCGTCCCGCCAGCGACGGCCATCGCGATACCCCTCTCCCCTCACTCCTCCACGAAGTGCAGGCTGCCGAACAGTCCATCGGCCTCGCCGTTCGGCCCGGCGGTGAAGTACAGGTAATTCGCACGCCCGAGGCTCGCGCCGTTGCCGAAGCCGAGGGCCCAGAGGCCATCGAGCTGGATGGCCTGCCGATCGCGGCCGCGTAAATAGCCCCTCTGGCGCCCGCTCTTCAAGCCGAAGGCCACCAGGGTGCCGTCGCCGAAGTTGCCGACGATGAGGCGCTTGGAGAACGGGCCGAATCCCTCGGGGGCCACGACCAACCCCCAGGGAGCGTTGAGCCTCCGGCTCGCGTGCAACGTACGCAGGTGCCGGCCGTCCAAATCGAACTCCGCGATATACCCGAGCCCCGGCCCCTGCTCCTCCTCGACCGGATCCTCCGTGGTCCTGGCGTAGGCTACGAACAAGCCTTGCCTTGGTGCCTCGTCGATCTCGTATTCCAGGAACTGGATGTTGAAGGGCGCGAATCCTTCGGGCAGGTCGGCGGGGCGCGGGAAGGCGCCGTTCAGGATCGGCTGGTAGGCGCCGTCGAAGCTGTCGATCCGGCGCAGGCCGAAGTTGGCGGCGTAGACGCGGTTGCCCGTGGAAAACGGCGTGATCGCGAGGCCCTTGTACACCAATCCCGTCTCGCCGTTCACGGCGAGAGGGCCAAGTATTCCTTGACATCCTGCCGCCGCCGGCAAAGGGAACCACGCCGCTCACGGTCTCCAGGGCATCCTGAAGAAGAATCACCTGTCGGTCGTCCATGAGCTCACGCGGCACCACCTGGATGGACACCGGCAGGTCGAAGATCGGCGTGTCGGTCTTGGTGGCGGTGGTGGCGGTGTCGGCCCTGTAGCCGGTGTCCGTCGCGGTGCTGCCCGTCACGGTATTTCGGGCAGGATCACCGGCTCCTCGCTCCGTGTCGTCAGCGCGGCGAGCAGTGCCCCAAGCGCGGCGCCGATATTGGTGATATTTTTCGAGTGGTTCACGGATAGCCTCCCTCGTGGTTGTGGGTTCACATACTGGCTGGCTGTCCGCGGCTCTGCGGAATGGCTGGCTGCGCTGCGATG
>JALZID010000092.1 GCA_030860485.1 Pseudomonadota bacterium
CGAGGCTGTCGATCGAGTTGAAACGGCTGAACGGACGCAGCTCGAAAAGTGGGAGTCCTCACATGGGACCCCGAGGGAAAAACAAGAAGGGATAATCTGTAAAGTTATTCAAGGGACACTACACTAGGTCTTCTCGGCGGTACTCGGGCCGAAGCTCATCGCCGACCGCGGATTTAGCCTTCTTCATAAATTTTCCTTTCTGCTCGGATCGCGCGACGAGCACCTATGAGCCGAACACGTTTGCCGCGTTGAGTATGCGACGCCACTAACAGCACACCACTTCGTGACACCCCGAAGGTCAGCCAGCGGACTTCACCGACGGAGTGATCAGGGTCGTGAAAGGTGACCGCGAGCGGGTCGCCGAACACAGAAGAAGCCTCTTCGAAGCTGACGCGGTGTTTTCGGAGATTGGCCGTCGCTTTCTAATGTCCCATTCGAACTCCACCTGACGATTGTATGGCGGTCCGGAAGTAGAAGCTAAAGAATAGTATCGTATCTGCCGTGCGGCCCCTAGCTTAGCGACTCCACCCGCTTGCGCTGTTCGCGCAGGTGTTGGATCGCGGCCTCGATCTCGGCGGAGCGGCTTTGCTCGCGCGCCACCACCTCGGCCGGGGCGCGCTCCAGGTAATTGATGTTGGCGAGCTTGTCGCGCGAGCGCGCGTGGTCGCGCACGAGCTTTTCGATCTCGGTGTCGAGGCGCCTGAGCTCTTTGTCGCGCTCGATGAGGCCTGCGAGCGGGACCAGGATCTGGGTGGCGCCGGCGAGTGCCACCGCCATGTCGGGTGCGGGCTCGGCCTCGAGGGGCTCGATGGATTCGATGCGCCCGATCGGCATCACCTCCGCGCGGTTCTCATCCAGCCAGCGGTGTTCGAGCTTGGAGCCCTGATGGACCAGGACCCGGAGCGGTTTGCCGGGTGGTAGATCGAACTCGGCACGGATGCGGCGCACCCCCAGGATAAAGGCCTGCAGGAACTCGAAGGCCACGACGGCCTCGGGATCGGCCCGCGCGCCATCGGGCTCGGGGTAGGGGGCCAGCATGACGCTGTCCCCCGCGATGCCAAGGCGCGGCGCGACGCGCTGCCAGAGCGCCTCGGTAATGAACGGCATGAAGGGATGGCACAGGCGCAGGACCGTCTCCAGGACCTCGAGCAGGGTGGCGCGCGTCCCGTTCCGCAAGGGCTCGGAGCGTCCATCCTGGAGCACGACCTTGCTCCACTCCAGATACCAATCGCAGTACTCATCCCACACGAAGGCGTAGATCGCCTGTGCCGCGAGGTCGAAGCGATAGCCCTCGAAGCCCTCCAGGATCGCATTCTTCCCCTGCTCCAGGCGGGTCAGGATCCAGCGCTCCGCGAGCCCCGACTCGCGCGCCTCGCCGGGATCGAGCACCGCTCCCGCGGTCGCGCTCTGGACGTAGCGGGCGGCGTTCCAGAGCTTGTTGCAGAAGTTCCGATAGCCCTCGATGCGCCCGAGGTCGAAGCGGATGTCGCGGCCTTGGGTCGCGAGCGCGGCGAACGTAAAGCGCAGGGCGTCGGTCCCGTAGGCCGGTATCCCGTGAGGGAACTGGCGGCGGGTGGCCTTCTCGATCTTGGGGGCGTCCTTGGGCTGCATGAGGCCCGTGGTGCGCTTGGCGATGAGGCACGCCAGATCGATGCCGTCGATGAGGTCGATGGGATCGAGGATGTTGCCCTTGGACTTCGACATCTTCTGCCCGTCCTGGTCGCGCACGAGCCCGTGGATGTACACCTCCCGGAACGGGACATTGCCCATGAATTTGAGCCCCATCATGACCATGCGCGCGACCCAGAAGAAGATGATGTCGAAGCCGGTGACCAGCACGCTGGTGGGATAAAAGGTCCGAAGGTCGGGGGTGTCGTCGGGCCAGCCCAAGGTCGAGAACGGCCACAGCGCCGAGGAGAACCAGGTGTCGAGGACATCCGGATCCTGGCGCAGGGGGATGTCCTCGGCGATGCCGTACCGGGCGCGTACCTCGGCTTCGTGGCGGCCGACGTAGACATTGTCCTCGGGGTCGTACCAGGCCGGGATGCGATGGCCCCACCAGAGCTGGCGCGAGATGCACCAGTCCTCGATGTTTCGCATCCATTCGAAATAGGTCTTGGCCCACACCGAAGGGACGAAGCGGATGCGGCCGTCCTCGACCGCCGCCATGGCCGGGGCGGCGAGCGGCTCGGTACGTACGAACCATTGGTCGGTCAGGTAGGGTTCGATGACGGCGCCGCTGCGATCGCCGCGCGGCACCATGAGCTTGTGTTGCTGGACTTGCTCCAAGAGCCCGGCGTCCTCCAGATCCGCGACGATCCGCCGGCGCGCCTCGTCGCGATGGAGCCCCACGTAGGCCGGCGGTCCCTGGTCGTTGATGCAGGCATCGGCGGTGAAGATGTTGATGCTCGGAAGGCCATGGCGACGGCCCACCTCGTAGTCGTTGAAGTCGTGGGCCGGGGTGATCTTCAAGCAGCCCGAGCCGAACTCCTTGTCCACCACCTCATCGGCGATCACCGGGATCGTGCGGCCCGTCAAGGGCAGATCCAGCATCTTTCCGATATACCGCCGGTAACGGTCGTCGTCGGGGTGCACGGCGACCGTGACGTCGCCGAGCATCGTCTCGGGGCGCGTGGTCGCGACCACGAGGTGGCCCTTGCCCGAGGAGAGTGGATAGCGGATGTGCCAGAGCCGGCCCATCTCCTCGGTCGCCTGGACCTCGAGGTCCGAGATCGCCGTGTGCAGCACCGGGTCCCAGTTCACCAGGCGTTGGCCGCGATAGACGAGCCCCTCGTCATGAAGGCGCACGAACACCTCGGTGACGGCCCGCGACAGGGCCGGATCCAGCGTGAAGCGCTCGCGCGACCAGTCCATGGAGGTGCCGAGGCGCCGAAGCTGGCGCGTGATGGTGTCCCCGGAGCGCTGCTTCCAATCCCACACGGCCGCGGTAAAGGCCTCGCGCCCCATCTCTACGCGCGTCCGGCCCGACTCGGCGAGTGCCCGCTCCACCACCATTTGGGTCGCGATCCCGGCATGGTCGGTCCCGCATTGCCACAGCGTCCGGTCACCGCGCATGCGATGGAACCGGATCAGACAATCCATCAGGGTGTCCTGAAAGGCGTGGCCCATGTGCAGGCTGCCCGTGACATTGGGTGGCGGTAGCATGATGCAATAGGGCCGGCCGGTGCCGCTCGCGGCGAACCAGCCGCGCCGCTCCCAGTGCTCGTACCAGCGCCGCTCGATAGCATGGGGCTCGTAGGTCTTGTCCATGGGTGAGCGCCCGGCGTCGTCCGGGCCGGCGGCGCCCTGGTGCAGGTCCGCGCCCTCCGACCGCGCGCTGGCCGCTCTATCCGCGGCCGGGCTGGGAGCGCAATGCTGGCGTAGAAACGCCGTCAATTCCGCCTTGATCTCGCCGATGATACGTACCGCCAGCCGCTCCCCGGCCTCGTGCATGCCGGTGCGGACCTCGTGGGCCACGCGCTCCCAGAGCGCCTCCAGGGCCGCATCGTCGGCGTCGGCGGTGTGATCCACGTGCGCGGCGGGCGGGTTGGCACCGCCCGCCTTGCCATCGCGGCCCAGGCTCACCACCTCGGTCAAGACCGGGATGCGGGCGCCGCGCGCACCGGCCGGTGTCGGATCGTGATCGGTAGCGGTGGGTTTCAAACGGGTTGTGTACGCCCGACATGGGCATGAACTTATGGGGTGAAAGTCCCCTGTAGGAGCCCGGTAATGTCCTATTGTAGGACAAATGCAACTACTAGCCGAGGGCAAGGGCAGCCTCGTGAGGGGTCGTCTGAAGGAAGCCCGAGCGCAAAGGTGCGAGCCGACGGACAGAAACCGCATAGAAGGCTCAGTCTCCGCTTTGAAGCGGAAAGATTCATCTTGCTGCTGTAAGCCTCGATGGAAAAACCTCGAAGGAAACGCCCCGTGCGGACCCGCATGCGGGTTGTTGTGGGGGCTGGGGGCTAAACACCCCCGGCTACCCGATTGAGCCAAGGTGCCTGAAGTATCCCACCACGGAGCTCTGAAGACAAGCGGCGATGGGTTCCCAATGAAGCGCTGATGACTCACAGCGACATTGCTGACGGGACCCTCGTGCTTTGGCTGGGTGCAGCCACCCACCTTGCCAACCCGGCAGGGCCTGGGTATGGCGGTTCCCTAATGGCGTTCGATGAGAGCCCATGGGCTATCGGCCGCCTTCACCGTCGATGCGGGCTACGTAGCCTTCGCTGTTACTGCTTTCGTGCTTTTTTAAGCCCAACGATTTGCCGCTCGGCTGCCGATCTTCTCAGCGGTCGGCTGCAGCGGCGGGTTCGGCGGCTCCCTCCCGGGCGCAGGACCTCACCGTCGCCAACCGACCCGGTGCAGCCATGCCTCGTACTCGCGTTCAAATCGCTTCCGGTCAGTCGGTACTGGCACTCGCTGTTCCCCAGCGAGACGCACGTCAAGTGGTTCGAGTCCGACCGCCACCGAACGCCAGCCATTAGCCGCGCGCGTTACGCGTCGGGCTCCATGGCTTTGTTAGCGCTCTTCGTGCTTAGTTCACCAGGATTCGATTACCTCTGACCTATCAGGCTTAAACGCCCCGATGTAGTCAAGTGCCAGACCTCGCGCTCCGATGAGATGCGGCAAAGCTACCACTGCAAGCTTTTCGTAGCGCTGGAAGCCGAACCGGAAGCATTTTCGAGCTTTACGCCAAAAGGAACGTCCTTTTGACGCCAGTTCGTTTCGCCAACGTTCGCACCGAAAACAGGCTCAACTTCTCGGGTCAGCGACTGCGCAAGGTCATGCCCGCGGGGGTTGAGGTCACGGTGGTGGCGGACCGCCGGTTTGGGGATCACAAGCTCTATCAGTTCCTTGATGAGCTGGGGTTTGGCTATGTCATTCGGTTCCGAGAGAATATCTATGTCACGGATGCCCAGGGAGAGCGGCGTCTGGCTTCCGAGTGGGTTC
>JALZID010000093.1 GCA_030860485.1 Pseudomonadota bacterium
GTGTCCTGGGCGAGTACGGGCCCGATGCGATCGGCTTGGCGCTGCAAGAGGACAGCTCGCTTGAGCAGCTTCCCTCGCGCACGACGATTTACCGGGTGCTCGAGCGCCACGGCGCGCTCGATGGCACGCATCGGCAACGCCGTCCGGCGCCGCCGAAAGGCTGGCATCTGCCCGCTCTCGCCAAGGGCAAGGCCGAGTTGGACAGCTTTGACTTCATCGAGGACTTGAAGATCGCCGGGGGGCCGTTGTTCTCGGTACTCACCGCCACCAGCTTGCACGGGGCGCTGGCGGATGCCTGGGTGGTCGAGCATCCCAGCGCCAAGGCGACCCTCGAAGCCCTTACCGATCGCTGGCGCCGCGAAGGGTTGCCGACTTATGCGCAGTTCGACAACGATACCATCTTTCAGGGTGCGCACCAGTTCACCGACACGGTCGGCCGCGTGAGCCGGCTGTGTCTGGCCTTGCAGGTGATCCCGGTGTTCGCCCCACCCCGCGAGCACGGCTTCCAGAACGCCATCGAAGGCTTCAACGCCCTCTGGCAGAGCAAAGTCTGGCAGCGCCACCATTGCCCCGACCTCGCAAGCTTGGTGGCCGTTTCCGGACGCTACATCATCGCTTACCGCGTCAAAACGGCCACTCGACGAGAAGCCGCCCCCAACCGCCGCCGATTCCCCAAAGGGTTCAAGCTCAACCTCAACACCCCGCTCAAGGGAACGATGATCTACCTGCGTCGAAGCGACGACCAAGGCAACGTGCCTCTGCTTGCCCAAACCTTCCCTGTCGCTGAACACTGGGTTCATCGCTTGGTGCGCTGCGAGGTGGACTTCACCCATCAGCGCATCCGCTTCTACGCCATGCGCCGCCGCGACCCCCATCACCAGCCGTTGCTTCGCGAGTTACCTTACCTTCGTCCCAACAAACCATTTCAGGGGAAGCCATGAGCGTTCAATTAACGCTGAAACTTTGTCACGTCGATGTCAAACAAGTGTTCAACTAACGCTGAAACTTGCCCCCTTAGCCATGACTCGCTGTAAACCACAATTCGCCGTGACAAAGACAATTTTTAGAGGTGCCCATATGTGCCTTCCCATCGTGCACCTATTGCCGCCACGATCCGCCACGCTCATCCGTCAATGCATGTCGGGGGGACGGATCGCCCTGTCGAGGCCCGCGAAACGGTGGAGATCTCCGATGGTACCAGCAACCAAACGCTGCTTCCGGGCGGGTGAAGAGGCGTTGTCCTCTGTGAGCGCCGCGCGCAAGAACGCATCGGCCCACCGGAAGACATCGTTCCTGCGGATGGAACGCCGCAATCGCCGCATCCGCGCCCGCCGTTGATCGTCGCTCATGCGGCAGGCGCGGTGGATCGCGTCGGCCACACCCTCCGTATCGTAGGGGTTCACCAGCAACGCGCCTCTTCCGAGCTGAGCCGCGGCACCAGCGAACTCGCTCAGGATCAATACGCCTTCATCATCGATCGTGCACGCGCAATATTCTTTTGCCACGAGGTTCATGCCGTCCTTGAGCGGCGTCACCAGGGCGATGTCCGCGGCACGGTAGTAGGCGATGAGGTCAGTGGCACTGAGGCAGCCGAATACGTACCAGATGGGTAGCCAGTCGCCGGGCTGGGCCCACTCGCCGTTGATCGCGCCTACCAGCTCTTCGATCGCCGTCTTGAGCCTGAGGTATTCGGGGACATCGACGCGGCTCGGGACCACCACCTGGAGCAGCGACACCCGCCCCCGAAGCTCCGGGTGGCGGGCCAGCGCGTGCCTGAAGGCCCGCAAACGGCAAAGAATACCCTTGGTATAGTCGAGCCGATCCACACCCAAGATCAGTTTTCCTTCCGGGAGGTGATCGCGAAGCTCCTTGGCCTGGTCCGCGACTGCTTGAGTGGCGGCCCGCTTTACGAACGCGTTGTAGTCGATGCTGATGGGAAAATGCCCGATCCGCACCTGCCGATCCGAGGTGGTGGCCGTCAGCACCTGTCCCTTGCCCTGTATCTTGATCCCCTTGAGCAGAGACTGCAGGCATTGCACGAGATTGCGCCGGTCTCGCAAGGTCTGCAGACCGATCAGATCGCTTTGCAGCAAGCCTTGCAACAGTGCCGTTCGCCACGGGAGCTTCAGGAAGATGTCGAGCGGCGGAAAGGGGCTGTGCAGGAAAAACCCGATAGTCGACTGCACGCCGAGTTTCGCAGATCGGCGGCCACGTGCATGAGATGGTAATCGTGGATCCAGATGAGATCTTCCCCGGTCGCGGTCTCACGGATCGCCTCGGCAAACCGCCGGTTGACCTCGCGATAGCTCTGCCAGTACTGCGGGTCGAAATTGCAGAACGACTGCAGATCGTGGAACAGGGGCCAGAGGACCTCATTGGCGAATCCAGCGTAGAACCCCTCGACCTCCGCAGGACTCAACATCACGGGCCTGAGCGTATACCCGAAATGCTCGCCCGCCTGGGTCACCGCATGTACGAGGTCGCCGTCGCCGTTGCTGGTCCCAGGCCAGCCTATCCAGATCCCACCGCGCTCCTTTAGTACCGGGACCAGCGCGGTGATCAGCCCGCCCGAGCCGGGTTTTACACTCCATTGCCCCTCCGCGCCCGCCCCAAGCACCACCGGCAAGCGGTTCGATGCCACAATCAACCGGCTTCTCCTCTTAGCCTGGCTCAGCGCTCCGGCCCAGGAACCCGGCAAACGCTGGCCTTCTAATACAACCCCCTTCACGCTATCATCCCCTTCCCCTTCACCTTATCCCAACCCCATCGCCAGGTCAAAAAAGAATCCCGCCCGTGATGCCACATAGGGGGAGGGGGGCACCCCGAGGCGGGCAAAAGGGGAGGCATATGGGGGGAAAACCAATCATGCGCCGTAAGCCGAGATCCTCCGTATCGGCTGGACGGCACTCTTCATGCCGAGTTCGGCGAACTCTGACATAACCGCGCTCAGTCAGGGAGTTAGGGTGTGCGAGGGAAAGGGTACGGGTGTCCCATGGGGGCCGATTCGGTAACATTTTCCAGTCGAGGCTGTAAGGGTTGCAATACCCGGCAGCCAATTGCCGCGCAACCCATATGCCAGGCCAGGGGGGTGCTAGTGATGAGTATTCGTTACAACGGCGTAACAGTGATAAACTGATTGATCATCGATAGTATGGAGAAATACTGTGCGGTTCGGGCACGGTAGGCCTGGGACGGGGATTCACTCAACCTTCATTCCACTCATGCTCAAGTGAGCCCGCTGAAGTCTGTTCCAACGCGACCGTTTCGGGAACGACCGTTTCGGGAACGCCTGGGGGAGCCATCGAGGCATACCATCGCGGCGTGTGTGCGTCTATGAGGGACGGTAAACCTGCCGTCATCGTCACCGGCAGCGAGGGCGCCATCGGCTCGGCGCTCTGTCATGCACTCGAAGCGCGCTTTCGCGCGGTCCGGGTAGACCGTGATTGCAAGGACTGCGTCGCCGTCGATCTGGCTTCCGATGAAAGCGTGCGGCTGGGGCTCGCAGCGATCAAGGAGCAGCATGGCGATCGCATCGCTTCGGTGCTGCATCTGGCAGCCTATTTCGATCTCTCGGGGGAACCCAATCCCTTGTACGATGCCGTCAACGTGGACGGTACGCGCCGGTTGCTCGGCGCGTTGCAAGGCTTCGACGTCGAGCAGTTCGTGTATGCCAGCACCATGCTGGTCCACGCGCCGACCCGTCCGGGACTGCCGATCGCCGAGGACGCTCCGCTGGAAGCCAACTGGCCTTACCCGCAATCGAAGCTGAAAACAGAGGAGGCGATCCGCGAGCACCACGGTCGGATCCCATACGTGCTGCTGCGCATCGCCGGCATCTACAATGACCGCTGCGGCTCTGCCTTTCTAGCCCATCAGATCCGGCGCATTTACGAGCGCCACCTGGCCGCGCACCTGTATGCCGCGGACCCCGCGATCGGACAGTCTTTCATCCACATCGAAGATGTGATCGATGCCTTTGTGCGTCTGGTGGAGCGCCGCGAATCGCTCCCGGCCGAGCTTCCCTTGCTGGTCGGTGAGCCGCAGGTGATGAGCTACGAGGCGTTGCAAAACCGGCTGGCGTTTCTGATCCACGGCGAGACCGAATGGGAGACCCGGCAGGTGCCGGAATTGGCGGCCAAGGCCGGCGCTTGGCTCCAGCACAAGGCGGCGCTGCTCGTGCCGGA
>JALZID010000094.1 GCA_030860485.1 Pseudomonadota bacterium
CGAGGCTGTCGATCGAGTTGAAACGGCTGAACGGACGCAGCTCGAAAAGTGGGAGTCCTCACATGGGACCCCGAGGGAAAAACAAGAAGGGATAATCTGTAAAGTTATTCAAGGGACACTACACTAGACTATCTGCAGGGGACGGGTATCCCCGGGCGGGAGGAGGTGTGAGACTGCAAGGGGCACGGGTGGTGGTGACGGGGGGCGCGTCGGGCCTCGGGCTTGCGGTCGCCGAGAGGCTCGTGAAGCTGGGGGCGCGGGTGGTGGTGCTCGATCTCCGTCCCCCGGTCGCGTTGCCACCCGGTGCCGTCTATGTCGAGGCCGACGTGGGTTCCGAGGCCGCGACCGATCATGCCATGGCCGAGGCGGTCGAGGTGCTCGGAGGGCTCACCTTCGCCGTCTGCTGTGCCGGGATCTCCCATCGCGGGCGGGTGGTGGGCAGGGAAGGGCCCATGGCGCAGGCGGACTTCGCGCGCGTCGTGACGGTCAATCTGATCGGGACCTTTACGGTGTGCCGTGCCGCGGCCACCGTGATGCAGCACAACGACCCGGAACCGGAGGGGGAACGTGGCGTCATCGTCAATACGGCCTCCATCGCCGCTTTCGATGGACAGATCGGGCAGGCTGCCTATGCCGCCTCCAAGGGCGGGGTGGTGAGCCTGACCTTGCCGCTGGCCCGCGAGCTCGCGAGCTTCGGGGTAAGGGTCGTTTGCATCGCCCCGGGGGTCTTCGAGACCCCGATGGTGGCGTCGCTGACTAGGCCCGTCCGTGCGGGCCTGCTCAACCAAGTGCCGTTTCCCAAACGCTTCGGGATCCCGGCGGAGTTCGCGGCACTCTGCTGCCACATCTACGAGAACCCCATGCTGAACGGCGCGGTGATCCGGCTCGATGGGGCCTTGAGAATGAGTGCGAAATAGCCCCCAGTTAATAAAAGTTATATGACCCAACCCGTCTGGAGCCCCTCCGCGGCACGCGTCGCAAAGGCCAGGCTCACGCGTTTCATCGCGGGCCTCGGCGAGCCGGCGGTTTCCGACTACCCCTCGCTGTACACCTGGTCTATCCAGGACCCCGAGTCGTTCTGGGCGGCCGTGTGGCGCTTTTGCGGCGTCGTGTCGGGGCGCAGGTGGGACCGGGTGCTCGAAGGCGGCGACCGCATGCCGGGCGCCCGGTGGTTCCCGGGTGCTACCCTCAATTTCGCGGAAAACCTGATGGGCGCGGCCGACGAGCGGCCGGCCCTTGTGTTTCGTGCGGAATCGGGCGAGCGCCGCGAGCTGTCACGTGCCGAGCTGCATCGGGAGGTGGCGCGGCTCGCCGCGGGGCTCAAGGCCGCTTGTGTCGGGGTTGGGGATCGGGTTGCGGGCTATCTGCCGAACGTCCCCGAGACCGTGTGTGCCATGCTGGCCACCGCGAGTCTCGGGGCCGTGTGGTCCTCGTGCTCGCCCGAGTTCGGCGCAAAGGGGCTCCTCGACCGCTTCGGCCAGATCCAGCCGAAGGTGCTGTTCGCGGTCGAGGGCTATCGCTACAACGGCCACTCCATCGAGGTGCGCGAGCGCTTGCGCGAGGTGTCGCCGCGCCTGTCGGGACTCGCGCGACTGGTCATCGTCCCCTACGCCGGTCATGGCGTAACGCTCCCCGGCGCCGTCTCCTATGCCGGGTTCGGGGATCGCGAGGCACCTCTGGACTTTGCCCGGGTGCCCTTCGAGCACCCACTCTATATCCTGTATTCGTCCGGGACCACCGGCGCCCCCAAGTGCCTGGTGCATGGGGCCGGGGGCACGCTCCTCCAGCATCTCAAAGAGCTGGTCCTGCACTGCGACGTGGGGCCCGAAGACCGGGTCTTCTATTTCACGACCTGTGGTTGGATGATGTGGAACTGGCTGGTGACGGCACTGGCCACGGGCGCGACGGTGGTGCTTTACGACGGCTCGCCGTTGCATCCCGATCCGGGCGTGCTCTGGGACCTGGCGGCCGAAGAGCGCGTCACGGTCTTCGGTGGCGGTGCCAAGTACTTCGCGGCCCAGGAAAAGGCCGGCCTGATGCCGGTCAAGACCCACGATCTGAGCCGCCTCAAGCTCATCCTCTCGACCGGCTCGCCGCTCCTGCCCCAGTCCTATGACTACGTCTACCGCGACATCAAAGCGGATGTCCAACTCTCCTCGATCTCGGGCGGGACGGATATCATCTCCTGCTTCGCCCTGGGTTGCCCGGTGCTTCCGGTGTGGCAGGGGGAGATCCAGTGCCGGGGGCTCGGCATGAAGGTCGAGGTCTACGACGAGTCCGCTAGGCCCGTGCGCGGCCAGCAGGGGGAGCTGGTGTGCACGGCGCCGTTCCCGTCCATGCCGGTCTCGTTTTGGAATGACCCGGACGGCAAGATCTACCGCAGGTCCTATTTCGAGCGCTACCCCGGGGTGTGGGCCCATGGCGATTATGCGGAGCTGACCGAGCACGACGGGGTCATCATCTACGGTCGCTCGGACGCGGTGCTGAATCCCGGCGGGGTGCGCATCGGCACGGCCGAGATCTACCGCGCGGTCGAGGCCCTGCCCGAGGTCCTGGAGTCGCTGGCGGTCGGCCAGGACTGGGGTGGGGATGTGCGCGTCGTGCTGTTCGTCAAGACCCGTCCGGAGGTCGTGCTGGACGCCGCCCTCATCGGGCGCATCCGGTCCACCATCCGCGCTCAGTCGTCGCCGCGTCACGTGCCTGCCAAGATCATCCCGGTGCCCGACATCCCGCGCACCCTGAGCGGGAAGATCGTGGAGCTGGCGGTCCGCGAGGTCATCCACGCCCGGCCGGTCAAGAACCGGGATGCCCTCGCGAACCCGGAGGCCCTGGAGTACTTCAGGGATCTCCCGGCGCTCGCCGAAGACTGAGCGCTACCGGCCGTTTAAGTTATAGGCAGTCGGCATGGAAGAGCTCATGATCGGGACCGAGCTGGCTTACGGCCACTGGGGTACCGTCGCCTTCAATACCATCATCTGGGCCGCCGCGGCGTATCTGCTGATCCGCCCGGAGCGGCCCGTCGAGTACGCCAGCATCGCGCTGTTCGGGCTTTTTCTGCTCGTGACCCACGTGGAGTCCTACGGCTACCCCTTCACCCTCTCACTCTTCGCCGACCAGCTCGCGCGCTATCCGGGCGCGGACCACCTCGGGTGGCGCGCGGGTGACCTGTGGCGGGTGTTGTTCGAGACTGCGGGTCGCGAAGGGGCGTTCGACTGGTTCCACATCATCGCCGGGGTCTTGATCTTTGGGGGCCTCATCGTGTTGTTCCTGTCGCGGAAAGCCCTGGAGGCCGCCCTGCAGAGCGGGGTCCCGGCGACGACCGGACCCTATCGTTGGGTCCGTCACCCCCAGTACCTGGCGCTCTACTCGATCATGTTGGGGAACCTGGTGCAGGCCCCGGCGCTCCTCACGCTGCTGTTATTTCCTGTCCTCGTCTATCTCTACGCCGGTCTCGCGCGCCGCGAGGAGCAAGAGCTCCTAGCCCGTTTCGGTCCGGCCTACGAGATCTATTGCGGGCGGACGCCTCGATTCCTGCGTTAGATCCATCTGGCGTTAGACCGATCCGGCGTCAGACCATCAAGCGTAACGCGGGTCAGGCGTCAGCCGGTCGGACGGTTGCCGCAAGGCGCTGCCCGAGCGACTCGCATCGGCCGGTCGTGCGTGGACTACGGCGAACAGGCCTATCGCCGATACCCCGCTGCTTCGGCGCACCGAAGCACCCGCTTACGGAACCGAGAGGGGAAGAAATGAATACGGATACTCGCCACAACCGCACGGTGCTCGATGCCCTGATCCCGCAGCTCGCACCGCTCCAGGACCTGCCTCCACCGCGCCTCCAGCGTCTCATCGATGAGTCGTCCGTCCTGGACTACGCCCCCGGCCGGGACATTACGTGTTCCGACAGGGCGACCGCGACGCCTACCTGTTCTATCTGCTAGAGGGCGAGCTCGAACTTTATTCTGACGGCGAGTTGGTGAGCCACCTCCGGGGCGGGACACAGGAGGCTCGATTCGCCCTTGCCCAACTGCAGCCCCGCCAACTCTCGGCGCTCCCCAGAACCACGGTTCAAGTGCTGCGCGTACAGCGGGAGCGGCTCGATCACCTCATGCATGCGGGACCGCATGATAGCGACGCCGAGCCCCTCGAGAGGGAAATCGCATCGAGCGGCCCGGAAGACTGGATCACCCGCATGCTGAAGTCCCCGATCTTCGCGCGGCTGCCGGTGGCCAATATCCAGCGTTTGTTCGCCACCATGGAGGCCGTCGAGGTCGAGGCCGGCCAGAGCGTCATCCAACAGGGACAGGCCGCGGACGCCTGCTACGTGATCAAAGAAGGGCTGTGCGAGGTGCAGCGCTGTCTCTCTCACGCCGACCAGGGATATAAACTGGCCCAGCTCGGGCCGGGAGAACGTTTCGGCGAAGAGGCCCTGGTCACGGGCGGGGTCCGCAATGCCACGGTACGGACCTTGACGAACTGCACCCTCATGCGTCTCGACAAGGCTAGCTTCCATAACCTCGTAGTCGCGCCGGTGTTGAAATCCGTCACCCTGGTAGAGGCTCGGGAACAGCTATCCGCCGGTGCCCGATGGCTGGACGTCCGTTATCCGGACGAGCAAGCGGGGTCGGCGCTTCCCGACAGCCTCGACCTCCCCCTGAACCTGTTGCGCCAGCGGGCCCAGTCCCTGGACCCGAGCCGGCGCTACATCGCCTCCTGCGACAACGGCATACGGGGTGCCGTGGCGGCCTTTCTGGTGATCGACGCCGGCTGCGACTGCGTCTATCTGGCGGGGGGGGGTTGGAAGCCTATCCCGATCTCTCCGGAGGTCGCGCTCCTACCAAGGCCGATGCCGCCCCGGTTGGCGTCCCGAAGACCGATGCCGCCAAGGCCGCTCCCACCCCGGCCGAAACGATCCCGGGTAGCATCTCGCACGGCCGCGCGGACGGTGCGTCCTATGGCTACCGGTGGGCGTTTGCCGCCGGGAGCCCGGGACCTGTCTCGGACCACCCTGCGGGAGGGGCGGTGGGCGCGGGGGCCACCGAGCACAGCAAGGTCGGGTCCGATGACCCGGAGGTGCAGGCCGTTGTCCTCAAGGCCAGGCTGGCCCAGGCGCGGTTGGAGTTGCACGAGGCCCTCAAGATCAAGCAAGAGGCCGAACAGGCTCATGCCGAGGAGCAGGCGGCGAAAAAGCGCCTCGAAGCACAGATCGATTCCCGATCCCAGGGCGAGTTGGCGCGGGCCAGGCCCTGTTCGCCGAGGCGGAGGCGATGCGGCGCGATCTAGAAGAAGCCAGGCGCCGTGCCGAGATCGAGGCCGAGCGTCTCAAGCGCGACGCCGAAGCGCGAGCCGCGGGGCTCGAGGCCGAGGTGCAACAACGTCTGCGCCAACGCGACCAGGAGCTCCTGTCTCTGCGCGCGATGAAGCAGGAGGAACTGGCCGCGATCGAGCGGCTGCGGGCCGAGGCCGAGGCCGAGGTCCAGGCAGATCGCGAGCGCCTGGCCGCCGAGGTGCGGGAGGCCGAATCCCGCGTCGCAGATACGCACCGCCATCAGCGAGAGGTGGAAGCCGCCGCGCACCGTGCCGAGCAGGCCGGTTATCAGGACCTGCGAGGGGAGCGGGAACACGCCAGGGCCGAGAGGGAACGGGCCAATGCCCTGGGTCGAGGCGCGTATGAAGGAGGCGCAACGCCATCGGGAACGGATCGAGCGGGAATTACGCGAGGCACAGGGCAAGAACCAGGCAGAGCTGGAGCAAGAACGCCTTCGCGTCGAGGAGGAAGTGCAGCGAGCCAGCGCGCTGGTGGCGCATGCAGAGGCCATGAAGCGGGATATCGAAGAGGCCCGCCGTGTCGCGGAACAAGACGCCGCCAGACAGCGGCAGGTCGAGGAGGAGCGCATCCGCGGGCTTAAGGCGCAACTCAAGCAAAAGCTTCGGTCACGCGAACGGGAGATGGATGAAACCGCCTAAGCGACAGGCGGACGAGCTGGCCAAGATCCATCGACTGCAAGAGCAGGTCGCGGCGGAGTTGGCCGAGGAACGCAAGCGCTTCGCCCGCGAGGCCATGGAAGCCAAGAAGCGCCTGAGCCAGGCGGAGTGCGCCGAATGCGACATCGAGACGTCCCGCATCCGCATGGCCGAAGAGGTGGACCGCAAGCACCAGGACTTGCTCGCCTTGGAGAAAAGCCTGCGGAGCGACATCGACACCCGTCTGGTGGCTCAAGGCCTACCGCGCGGCGATCATCAAGAGCATCCCGCTGTATTCGGAGATGCACCGCTTCATTCCCGCCATGGCCTCGCTGGCCGAGACGCGCATCGCCGAGATCAAGGTCAACCACCACGCCCGCCAGTTCGGCCAATTCCAAGTACGGGCTCTCGCAGATGTACAAAGTCCTCCTCGACCTCGTGACCGTGAAGGCCATCCTGGCCCATCTTTCCAGGCCCCTCTACGCCTTCGCTACGGTCGCCGGGATCGGGTGGAGATGTTGCTGCATCCCGATGCGGCACAGGTGGTGTTCACGGGGCTGGCGTTGCTGTACGGGGCCCTGGCCATCGTGTTGCTGTTCTGGGGGGTGCTCGCGGAGCTCGTCTATCGCACCGGCACGCTCAAGCTCGAGGGTTTCGCCAGGCTCAAAGTCGATGCCCCCACACCGGAAGGAAGGACATCATGACTCAGGCCAAAAAAAGATATCCGCTTGTCGGCCATCGTGCCGGTGGCCGAGGGGCGTTACGACAACGTGGCCAAGGTGTTCGAGGAATACCGTGACGCCCTCGCGGCCACGGGGTCAAGCTTCGAGAGCTTCGAGATGATCTATGTGCTGGACGGCGAGCTACCGATGGTGCGCGAGGCGCTTCGCGGGCTCAAGGACGCCGGTGCGCCGCTCACCATCGTGCAGATGGCCAAACCCTATGGAGAGGCCCTGGCGATCATGGTGGGTTTCGAGCACGCCAGCGGCGAGGTGATCCTGACCTTGCCGGCCGTTGTCCTTGATGGGGACACGAGTGACCGTGCCGATCATCCAGTTGGCGACGACGGATGGGATCTTACGGGTCATGAGCTTGTCCTGGCGCTCGTAGCGCCAGCCGACCACGATATCGAAGCCCTCCCGGACCTTTTCCAGGAACACGGGGATGTCGCGCGGGTCGTTCTGGAGATCGCCGTCCATGGATGATGACCTCTCCGCCGGCGTGCTCGATGCCGGCGACCATGGCCGGGGTTTGGCCGTAGTTCTTGCGGAACCGGATCACCCTGAGGAGGGGGTCGGCCGCGGCCAATCGCGAGGCGACCTCGAAGGTTCCGTCGCGGCTCCCATCGTCCACGAACAGGATCTCGTGGCGGAGCCCGAGCGGTGCCAGGGCGTCCTTGATGCCACGATAGAGCGGCGTCACGCTGTCCGCTTCGTTGTACAGGGGAACGACGATGGATAGGTCCATAAAGCGAGCCGAATGCTGGGGATCGGCATAGCGGGATCTCAACTCCCCCTGCCCGCCTCCCCGCCCGAGGTGAGTATCGAGACGTATTATGACCCATGCCGGCGACGGGTGCAGGGCCGTTTGAACCATGACCTCCTGGCGGTGCGCCCCCGCCCGCGAAACCTCTAGACTTGGCATGCGGGTTCATTTAAGTAAGAATCCAAGCGTGCGCCCGGTAACTTCCTCGCCCAACTCGATGGACCACGAGCTCGGCCTCACCGAACGGCTCACGGCACACGCGACCGGCAAGGCCCGGCCGTTCCGGCTGGCCGAGGTCTTCGAACGCCTCCACGAGTACGAGATCGCGATCGTGCGGCGCCAGGCGGAGGCCGCCCGCCGCCCGACCATCCGCACCGTGGCGGTCGTGGTCAACTGGCTCAGCAACGGCTGGCTGTTCCTCTTCGGGGGGCTCGCCCTCTGGGGCTATCTCGGTCGCAACGGGTTGCCGATGGTGCTGACGGCTCTCCTGTCACTCGGGATCGCCCACGCGCTGTACCCCTGGGTGAAATCCTACATGGCGCGCCTGAGACCCATGGACCGCGACGGTGCGCTGGAATCCCTCTTGAAGCCGCTGGACCGTTACTCCTGCCCGAGCGGCCATTGCATGACGGTGGCAGCGCTGTCCCTCCCCATCGGGTTCGTGATGCCGGGGTTTGCCCCGGCGCTCGTCGCCCTGTTGGTGCTGATCGGCTGGGCACGGCTCGCCGCCGCCCATCACTACCCGAGCGATCTGGTCCTCGGGACCCTCATGGGCTATGGCGTGGCCTGGCCTGTGAGCCAATTGTGCTTGCGCTGAAGATCGCCGTGGTGGGGACATCTCCCGCGCCTGCCGCCGACGGTTGGGGTGCACGGCCATAGGGATTAGATACGCGAGCACGATCGTAGGGGCGCACGCGGTGTACCCCGACACGCGGCGACGTTCGCCCCCCTGAGCCGCGGCGACGCCTGACCCCGTCACGCGGCTTGACTAACTGCCAGGATGGGTGCTATTCGGTGCGGCGGGTTGCCCGTTCGAGACTCACGGAGCGAGCGCCGCGCTGTGCGCGGCCAGGTCATGTAAGACCTGGAGCTCACGCCGCGCCCGCGCGGCGGACGAAAAGAACTGATACCGCGATCACGCGGTAAGCCAATTAAGAATCGGCGCCGTGCAAGTGCGGCGCGGGGGTGCAGGGTTGATCGCACGAGGGGTGTGGGCCCGCCCGTGGCTCGCGATCGCGGTATCCAATCCATCTGCATGCGCGGGGCTTGCGCCCAGGCCGAGGGCTGTGAGCCCTGGGTCGCCAAGGTGCTCTCGGTGCAGGGCCCGGTCGAAGTCGAGCGCGGCGGCGCGACGCCGGATGGCTCGGTGGCGGCGAGCCGACAGCAGTGGCGCGCGGTGGCGGGCGACGAGACGCTCTGCCCCGGGGACCATATCCGGGTTGGACCCCTCGGGCGGGCGGCGGTGCAGCTCGCCGATGAGGTGCAGACCGTGCTGCGGCTCGATGAGCGCACGACCTTGAGCTTCCCGCCTCGTGAACCAGAGGCACCGCCGTGGCTACTCCTCCTGCGCGGCGTGATGCACTTCATCACCCGCGTGCCCCGGCGCCTGCAGATCCACACCCCGTTCGTGAACGCCGTGGTCGAGGGCACCGACCTCGTGCTGCGGGTCGGGGAAGCCGAGACCGAGCTCATCGTCTTCGAGGACCGGGTGCGCTTCGAAAACGCGGCCGGGGCCCTGTTCGTGGCCAGCCGGGAGGCGGCCCTCGCGCGCGCCGGCGAAGTCCCGGTGCGGCGGGTGCTGGTGAAGCCGCGCGAGGCGGTCGAGTGGGCGCTGTATTACCCCCCGCTCATCAACCTTCAACTCATGGCGCGGGGGCCCGAGCGCCATGCCCCGGCGCTGCGCGAGGCGGCCTCGGCCTATCGCGCAATGATCCGGCGGGGGCTTTCGCCGCCCTCGATCGGGTGCCTCGAGGAGTACGCGGCGGGACCTATTTCCTGTTCCGGGCCGGGTTGCTAATGAGCGTCGGCCGGGTTCGAGAGGCCGAGGCCGCCCTCGCGGAGGCGGAGCAGGCCGATCGCGAGTCGGGAGCGGCTTCTGCGTTGCGCTCGGTCATCGCGCTGGTGCGAGACCAAAAAGACGAGGCGTTGCGGCTGGCCCAGGCGGGGGCGATGCTCGATCCGAGATCGCCGCTGCCGGAGTCCGCGCTCTCCTATGCCTATCAGGGGCGCTTCGAGATCGAGCCGGCGCTTGAACATGCGAGGCGCGCCGTCGATTTGAGCCCCGAGGACGCGCTCCTGTGGGCGCGGGTGTCCGAGCTCGAGTTATCGCGGGGCGATCTCGATGCGGCTCTCGAGGCCGCGAAGAAGGCCGAGGCTCTGAATCTCACCCTCGCCCGCACCGAGACTGTCCTGGGCTTCGCCTATCTGACCCGCGTCGAGGTGGAGCGGGCTAAAAAAGCGTTCGAGCACGCCATCCGGGGCGACCCGGCCGATCCGCTCCCGAGGCTCGGGATGGGGCTCGCAAAGATCCGTGACGGGAACCTGGAGGAGGGCACCCGCGAGATCGAGACGGCCGCCTCGCTCGACCCCAACAATTCGCTGGTCCGGAGCTACCTCGGCAAGGCCTATTTCGAAGAGAAGCGCGGGAGTCTGGCCGAGACCGAGCTCGAGCAGGCCAAGCTCCTCGATCCCGAGGACCCCACCCCCTGGTTCTACGACGCCATCCAGAAGCAGACCACCAATCGACCCGTCGAGGCCCTGCACGATCTCGAGCACGCCATCGCGCGTAACGACACCGCGCGGTGTATCGATCGAGGCTCCTGCTCGACCAGGACCTCGCCGCCCGCAGCGCGGCGCTCGGGCGGATCTACAGCGACCTCGGGTTCGAGCGACTCGGGCTCGTAGAGGGGTGGAAATCGGTCAACACCGACCCAGGCGACTACTCCGGGCATAGGCTGCTCGCGGATTCCTATAGTTCGCTACCGCGACACGAGATCGCGCGGGTGAGCGAGTTGCTGCAGTCCCAGTTGCTCCAGCCCCTCAACGCGACGCCGATCCAACCGCGCCTGGCCGTGAGCAATCTGTTCATCCTGGAAGGCGCGGGACCGGGTCGGGCGGCCTTCAACGAGTTTCACCCCTTGTTCTTGCGCGATCGCCTGGCGATGCAGCTCTCGAGTGCGTTCGGGAGCCACGAGACCTTCGGCGAGGAAGCGGTTGTGTCCGGTGTCGAGGGGCCCATTTCCTATAGCTTCGGCCAGTTCCATTTCGACACCGAGGGGTCGCGCGACAACAACGACTTCAAGGCCGATCTCTACGACGCCTTTGTGCAATTCAATCTGTCGCCGGCGACGAGCTTGCAAGCGGAGTTGCGCTACACCGACACCGATCAGGGCGACCGGGGCCTTCTTTTCGACCCCCTCGATTTTTCCCGCCACCTACGGCAGACCCAGCGCATCACTTCGGAGCGGCTTGGGATCCATCATGCCTTTTCGACGGCCTCCGAGGTCATCGGGTCTTTCATCGTGCGGCAGTTCGAGGCCACCGTAGACGACTTCGACGGGCTTCAGACGATCGCGGCGAACAGCGAGGAAGACGATTACCAGATCGAGGTCCAACATCTGTTTCGCGGTCCGTGGTATCGCCTCGTCAGTGGGGCGGGCTACATCGAGGACGATCGTACCGATGCGATCTCGGTCGATTTCCAGATCCCGGTCCTGCCCGACTTCAGGAGCGAGTTCGACCCTGGGATCACCTATGCCGACTTCTATAGCTACGCCCACCTCCGGGGCAACCCCGATCTGGATATCACGCTCGGGCTGAGCGTGGATCTTTTCGACCAGGACACGCAGTCCAGTCGCAATCAGATCAGTCCCAAGTTCGGGGTGATTTGGACGCCCGGCCACGGCACGACGATCCGGGCGGCGGCCTTCCGGGCCATGAAAAAGCCGCTGACGGTGAACCAGACCGTGGAGCCCACCCAGATCGCCGGTTTCAACCAGTTTTTCGAAGACCTGAACGGGACATTCGGCTGGCGTTACGGCGTGGCGCTCGACCAGGCGATCGGGGAGGATCTCTTCGGCGGGATGGAGCTATCGCAACGCGACCTCGACGTCCCGTTTGGCGGGGGGCTCGCTTCCTGGGAGGAACAGGCAGCCCGCGCCTACCTGTTCTGGACACCGCATCGCTATTGGGCTTTCAGCGCCGAGTATATCTTCGAGCGTTTCGAGCGTGACATCCTGTTCAGCAGAAAGATCAAAGAGGTCGACACTCACCGGGTGCCGCTTGGCGTGTCGTTTTTCCATCCCTCGGGGGTTTCGGTCGGGATCAATCCGACCTATGTCCATCAGGACGGCGAGTTCACCAAGGTGGAGTTCGATCCCGGCCCAGGATGTCTTCGACGGCGCAGACAGTTTCTGGGTCGTCGATGCCCGGATCAATTGCCGCCTGCCGAAGCGCTGGGGGATCGTGAGCTTCGCCGTCAAGAACCTCCTCGACGAGCACTTCGACTTTCAGCAGGAGACGAACCCGACAACCGATAGCCAGCCTCTTTTGGCGATCGACTGGTTGTTCATTGGGACCATCACCTTGTCGTTCTGAAGCACCCTTCGGCCGTAAGCCGGGTGTCAAAGGGGAACCGCCGAGCCTCGCCACCCTGGACGCTCAAGCTTACCGATACTAGGGAAAAACATCGTAGTTTCGCCTGTCGCTCGGGCGCTCGTCCGGGTCCTATTTCACAGCACGCTTGTGAAGAAATTCCTGGCGTGATGCGGCGAGTTTGATAGGATTGACACTGTTTCGGACGGTAAAGCCTGTACCAGTGGGCCTGGCCGATCGTCATGCCGGCGATCGAACATATCCCGGGCACAGGCCGACCGAAGCAAACGACATGGCTTTGATCACCACTTAGGAGGATATATGATAGACGCCAAGACCGCCAGGAAATCCACCTGGTATTTGAGCAGGACGAAAACGGTCGTCTCGATTTGTCGACCACCGAAGGTAGCATGAAGGAAGCGAAAGAGGGGATGTTCCCGCAGCACGCCGATCACGTCCTGGATACGGCCGCGTTGTCGATGATAACGATGGAGATGAGCGGAGAGCGTATGTGCTGCATACGCATCAACGGCAATCACTACAGCGTGTAAGGAGGCTGTGCCGCCGGCAGGTGCAAGGTTGTCTCCCGGTCTCAGCCGTTGTTCGCGCCGGTGACCGTCGCGTAGCCGGAAAGTCAAGGAAATACGTCACAAGAGAACTGTGAAATAATACCTCGCGCGTCAGCGGGGTTATGCTAGGCTAATGGTATGGACTCCTCCCCTCCCTAACGGCATCGTGATGTGCCAGAGTGGAGGATGAAACGACCACTTCGACGAAGAGGAGGAGTCCGGATGAACAGTACGACAATCGGGTTGGACATTGCAAAGAGCGTCTTTCAGGTCCACGGGGTGGACGCGAAGGGTAAGGTAGTGCTTCGCAAGGTGCTCAAGCGAGGACAGGTGTTGGCGTTTTTCGCCA
>JALZID010000095.1 GCA_030860485.1 Pseudomonadota bacterium
CATTTGTAGTAGTGGAGCTTGCGCGCTGTGGTGTATGTCGAGGTGCGGGAAAACGCGTAACCGCACTTCTGGCAGCTGACCAATCCCTGCACGACGCTCGGGGTGATCGTGCGGCGCCGCGACCGGACCTTGTTTTCGTGGAGGAGGAGTTCCTGGGCGCGCGCGAAGCTCTCCTCGCTCACCAGCGCAGGCACCGGGATCTCGATCCACTCCTTTCGCGGACGTTCGTGCCCGATACTGTTGCTGGAGACGATTCCACCGCGTCGACGCTGCGCTCGTGTGACGCGAATTCGGTCGGCGATGCGCGTCTTGCCAAACGCGGCTGCTCCGCGATAGGCAGGATTGCGCAGCATGGCCCACACCACCGAACGCTCCCAGCGGGTGCTTTGCTTGCGGGTGGGGATCCCTTCGGCGTTGAGCCGGCGCGTGATCTCGCCCATGCTCAGCCCCTCGACGGTGTACATCTCGTAGACACGCTGTACCACTCGCGCCTCGGCGTCGATCACTCGATACGAGGCTGGTGCTTCGTCGGTCTTGCGGATATAGCGATACCCGTACGGCGCGCCGCTGCTTTTCGCATACGAGCGCAACAAACGGATCGTGGTCGGTGGGAGCTTGAGCGTGATCGGCAAGGAACTGGAACGGCGTGGATACCGGTTTGTCCGGTATGCCGATGACCTGCTTATCCTGGTCAAGAGCCCTCGCACCGGTGAACGCGTCAAGGCCAGTGTTACGCGGTACCTGACCCGCGAGCTGAAACTCGCGGTCACCCTTTCGCCGCGAGCGAAAGGGGTCAACCGAAGGTTGCCCGAAGGGGCCGCACCAGGGAGGGTGTGGAACAGCGAGCAGAAGAGCCGAGTGCTGCAGACCAATGACTGTGAGTTCCTGGGGTTTACCTTTCGAGGAACGAAACTGCGATGGTCCGACCAAGCCTTCGCCGACTTCAAGCATACCGTCCGGAAACTCACCGGACGGAGCTGGGGTGTCTCGATGGCCTACCGGCTCGACCGGCTCGCGCGTTATGTCAGAGGCTGGATGACGAATCGGCAGGAAAACCGATTCGCACACCCCAAGGTGCCCGCAGGGCGAGGGACACGGATGTCCCGAGTGAACTATTTCGGCATCTCCGATTACTACCGACCCATACCGGAAATCGACTCGTGGATCCGAAGGCGCAATACCTGATGTCATCGTGTGCTCCACTTTTGTGAACCGCCTAGTGCGGACCCGCATGCTAGGTGGTGTGGGGGCTGGGGGGCTAAACACCCCCGGCTACCCGATTGGATGGCCCCGCGGACACCCGCAATGACAAGTCGTAGCCCACCGCACTGGTAGCACAAGTAACACAAGCGCAGGAGTTCCCTCTGAAGCAGCTGAAGCCCTCAGACTTCAGAATCTTGAAATAGAAGCATTTCTAATGCGGGGCGCAGCCACAGCTTCGGCCCAAGACCTGGGCTTATCTCCCCAACCGTCACTTGTTGTTGTGCCTCCGGATCGACTCGTAGAGTGAACGCCTTGCAGATTCAATGTGAGATGTTCCCCACGTTCATCCACTGTAATCAGTTGAGGTGGAACAATTAGGTACCCCGTCCCCTCCAGTGATCCCAATGAAAGGTAAGGCGTCTGCTCGCGCTCGTCGATTTTCAAGGGCGACTTAAACGCTTCCAACGGGCCTTTACCCAGCAAGCCGCGCCACCAGTCCTTGTCAATCCCTTCACCGGTCCCGTCTTCAGGGTTCGGCATTTGACCACCTTTCCCGGCCCCCGCATCCTTCTTTTCTTGATCTGTGACAGGTTGGCCGGTGTCCCCCCAGACCCAATTACCATTGTTGTCAAGAACGGGCTTGTGCTCCTTCTGCCCTCCGCCTGAGTTTGTATTAGAGCTATTGGTGCTTCCTGAACCTCCACCTGAAGTCCCCCCAGAGCCGCTACCCGAGGCTGTGCCAGAGCCGCCGTTGCCACTTGTGCCACCACCAGCTCCTGTGCCACCGCCAGAACCTGAACCGCCACCTGCATGGCCGTAATCAACTCCTCCCCCGAAAGGTCGGTCTTGAGAACTACCGCCAGGACTGCTACCACCATATCCTTGGCTACCGCCAGGACTGCTACCACCATATCCTTGGCTACCGCCAGGACTGCTGCCACCATATCCTTGGCTACCGCCAGGATGTCCACCGCCATGTCCGACAAATTCCCAGAATGCCTCCCAACCGAGATGAACCCCACCCCAAAACTTAGGCGCGTGCCACCCACCACGCCCTCCTATCCCCAACCTCGCAGTAATTGCACCAACCCCTAGTTCTAGACCGGTAATAATGATGATACCTGCGATTGCTGCGTGAGCTCCGATACTAGCAGGGTAATCCTCACTCTCGATGGGAGGTATATACTCCGACTTTCCACCCACAGGGGGAATCCGTGGGTCTGGAGTCATAAGAATAGGAACCTCAGAAAACGTGCCAACATATGGTCCGGGTGGCTCCACCAAGTCTGCATTGCTAGCAGTGTTCGCTGTCTGTGCCGTGGTAGCATCATACGAGACCGAACTCAAGACGCTGAACCTCGTATGACTATCATAAAGCTGAGCACCAGTAAGGAGAGGGTTACTAACTGTCTGACCACTCTGCGTGCTCAAGAACGGTTGGCCGTATACGTCATAGTGATACCCTTCAAAGACATGCGCATTTTGGCCGATGAGCGCTGTGACTGAGCCGGCCCCATTGAAGGCATAGAAATACTCTTCCTTTCCTTCCCCTGAGTAAAGTGTCATCGTAAGCGGTTCATGAATCCGACCCCCATATACAAAGCTCTTTGCGAGCCTGCCATCTTCCCACTCCTCAGCTAACTGGGTGCCGTTCCAGATACGTGCCAATTCGCTCGTAGTTCCATCCTGGGTGATGCGCTTGAGCACCTGTCGACCAAACGTATCGTACGAATACTCGACCGTCTGCACAACTTGCCCGTCAGCCGTCACGCGTTCCACGCGCATCAGCCGGTTGGCATGGTCGTAGCTGTATCGCTTGGTGGCTTCATCCCTGTTCGCACCGTCTTCTTCCCGAATACGATTACCATTGGCATCGTATTCAAAGCGACGATTGCCCAGATACAAGTAACGTTCCCGCTGGTTCGCCACGCCTTCGGCCTGCTCCAATGTCTGGCCATTCGCGTCACGGGTCGTCTTGCGCTGCCAGATGCCGGTCGGGCTTAGTTCATAGACGACTTCTCGCTCGAAAGGACTGTCTGGGTCCGACAACCGCTCGACGCCATACTGCACCTTAACCAGGCGGTTGGCGGAATCGTAAAAGTACCGCTCGCCGACGTCTTCACCGCGCCGCAATTGAACTTCCTGGATGCGGTTGCCCGCAGCGTCATAGCGGTACTTGCTTCCCTCGACAATCTGGTCAGTTTGTACAGAACGGTAAACGAGGCTGCTCAGCCAATCTTTCCCCGGCTCATAGGTATATGTGGCTTTCAGCACATCTCCCAACCGTTGCTGGCGGAACTGTGTGCCTGATGCGTATTTATACGCAGCAATGAGCCCGTCTTGTCCTCGCACCTCGACAACGCGCCCGAGCAAATCGTAGGAGATATGTACCTCCTGTCCACCGGGATAGCGCATGAACCCCCGGTTGCCCGCTGAATCATAGCCGTAATGAACCGTGTGACCCGACTGGGTTTCCTCCAGCAAGTGCGAGCGTGAGTCGTACCGGCGCAACGTCGTCGCGCCAGGCGTCAGCGCGGCCACAAGGCGATTGAGACCGTCATAATGGAACGTTTCGACTTGCCCACCTGCGCCATCTGCGTTCTCGACCTGGCGTTCGACGAGACGATTCAAATCATCGAAGCGGTTCGTGATCATTGTGTGGTTTGGATCTATCACACGGGTAATGTTGCCCGCGCCGTCCCGCTCGAAGCCTTTGGTCGCCCCATCCGCAAAGACGAGGCCGCTGAGACGGTTGAGCGCGTCGTATTGATACCGGGTGGCGTTGCCGCGCGCATTGACCGACGCAATCATGCGGTTATTGTCGTCCCATTCAACTCGTTGCAGGAGCGTCTGCTCAGTGTGCCTACCGATAACAGATTCCGCCGTGGTAGCAGTCGTCATACCTCCACTTAACCTACCAAAGGCATCATGCAGCGCCCGCACGGAGGCCCCGGCAGGGTCCTGGTACTCCATCAGCGCACCCAAGGCGTTATAAGAAAACGCCTCACGATTGTCTTCGTTCACGGAACGGGCGATGAGCCGGTCTAGTTCATCGAATTGCTGCTTGATGATCTGGTGGAAGCGCGGCTCACCCTCGTTTGCGGGTGGACCCAAGCGTTCGATGCGGAGGGGATTGCTGTTGTCGTCGTATTCGATGGAGACGGTCTCGCCTGTTTCGTCGCTTATGCTGCTGACCCGGCCTGCGCCGTCGTACTGGACGTGCACAATATTGCCTGTTTCCGTCCACAACTTGGCAGGCAAGTGGTTATCGCCGTATTCTACAACGGAGGAAACCACGCTGTCTTGGGCATCATACTGGCTGCGTCCCAGCGCCTCGCCGGTGAGCGGATCGCGCCAGGCCCGGTCCATACGAACGAGGCGGTTTAGCTCATCGTACTGAAACCACGACTCAAGCAGCGATTGCGCCTGTGTAGTAACGGGCTCGCTGCTTTCATTGAACGTAACCAACTCGCCCAGAACCTGAATCCGGGTGACATTCCCGGCCTGGTCAAGCCACTGCTGCTTTGCAGTACCACCTGCGTTTGTAAAGCCTTCATAACGATGGAAACTATCATAGTTGTATGACGTTGTATGACCACGCCCATTGGTTGTGGAACTTAATCTTCCATTGGCGGTGTAGGTGTGGCTGATCTTGATTTCATCGTCGGAACCCACGCCAATGCGCCGCGCTACCATCTGATTGCGTTCGTCGAAATCGTATTTGCGCACATTGCCGAGCGGCTGGATCTCGCGCACGATGTTTTCCGCGGCGTCGCGGATGAAGCTTGTCACCTTCTCGCCATCGCCAGCCTCCACTGTCCGCCGCAAGATATTGTTCAGGCGATTATATTCGAAGCCTTGGCGCACCGCCGTAGCCTTGGTGACTACTTCCTGCGTCGCAGCGTCATACTCGTGATGATCAAAGGACAGGGTTCCTTCAATCATGTTCCCGTTCGCATCGTAACGGAAAGAGGTGGTATAGTTGAACGGTTGGCGTGAGGTCGCACGTACTAAGTTATGCTGAGCATCGTATTCCAAGTAAGTGGGATTGTCCTTACCATCCAGAATGGTAGTAACATTTCCAACGGCATCATAGCGAAAGCCACAGGAAAGATTGGCCGGCAGGTCTTTCAGGCGGCGGTCTTCGCTCGCCGGGTCGCGCACAATGCGCGCAAGAAAGCCCCCCGCTGTTTGCACCAAAGTTTGCGAGGTGCTCGGACTGCTAGCTCCTGTGGGATCGCTGGTTGGGTAATAGAAATATTCAATGCTGGCCCCACGTGGATCGGTAAAGCGGATTAATTGGCCAGCCTCGTTGTATTCGAAGCGGTCGATGAGTCGTACTTGCCGCACGCCCCTGGTGTTGGCGTCACTCGAAATTTCCTGGACAGTTACATCAGGATAGACCTTCTGCGATAGATTGCCGCGCGAGTCGTATTCAAAGGCGGTGGTGTGTCCGCGTGCATCCATCACTGATGCAAGTTGCTGGTACAGAGGCTCGTAGGTATAGCGCGTAGTGAGCGGCAAAACGTCGTTTCCCGATCCTTGAACGGGAACTTGTGTCACCTGAAGGAGATTGCCCTGAGCACGTGGATCTGTATTGTCCTGGTCGTAGACCCATTCCGTTGAATTCCCTGCTGGATCAGCTCTTTGGATCAGTTCTCCGTGGCGATTGTAGCTCGATCTCGTTGTGAGCGGGACGGTACCCTCACTCACTCCATTCCGGTCTCCAGGCATTAATGCACTAGCTGAAACGTGCAGGGTCCTTTCTACAACATGACCGAATTGATCATGCTTTAAACTAAGCAAACCGCCGTTCTTCACCTTAACTTTGGTGCGATAGCTAGCGAACCCCATATCAGCTTTATTAATGGGTTCATAGTCAAACTCGAACGTTCCATCACCATGGTGCTGTGTCGTGATACGACCTTGCTCATCATAGAAATTTCGCAAAAAAGTTTGCCCCTTGGGATCGGTGATAGACGTTAAGCGCAAATCCTGATCATACGTATACTGCACCACCGGCCTATCAGGCAAGCCGTGGATCGGCGGTTGAATCACTTCAACCAAACACTCATTATCATCATAGACATACTGCCAGTTGCGGTGCGTATGATCTCGTAATTCGACCACGCGATTCTGTTCGAGGGCAATTTCAATTTGGCGCTCGAAGGGATCTGTTACCAGGATGTGATTATCCTGATACTCGAACCGAAGGGCATTCCCATTTCTATCTTCAATGGCCAGTAAGCGCCCTCCAGAAACAGGATGTTCGAATACAAACAGATCACCAAGGCGCTGCCTAAGTAGGAACCTGTCTTGCTCTGCGGTGACAAGGGCATAGAACCCATCAGGTGATAAAAAGCTTCTCTCTGCTGAGGAGAAGGCAAAGCGGTGGATCCGCCAGAAACCGTCGTGATAAAGAATATCGCTTCCGTCTTGCTCAATCCGTTTGGTATAGGTAAAAGTCCAGCCTCGCCCCAAACTCCCGATATCTTGGTGCTGAGCGGAACGATATTTACGGACGAATTGAAACGAGACTCCTCTGGCGGGCATTTCAAGATCGAAAACCTGTGGGGAAAATTCTCCACTATGGCTGTAGACCTGGGCCCCGATAGCGCTCTCGTTTCGAACAGGAGCTTGCTGAAAACATCCAATTGGTCTCATAACAAACTACCTCCGTTTTTCAATGTACGCGTCCAACGAAACAAGATCAGCCGCGCCGGCCACCAAGACTTGGGAAACGCGACGGCGATCCACGGCGTCGGCTGCAGGGCGTGAGTTGGGCCAAGGCGCCTGAGGGACCCGACGACCTGCCCTCGGAAACTGGCTGCTCGACGCGCTCCGCGGAGAAGCGCTGAAGGTTCGCAACGCCACTGGCGACGGAAAGCTTCGGTTCCCGGCGGGTGCGGCGACCGACCTCATCGCCTGGCAGGGCCTCAGCATGGCTGCTTTCATTTTGGCTTTGGTCGAAGGTCATAAGCTATCCAGTTCCTGTTCACCATTGACGACTCCCACAATGCCTTTGCTGTTTCTGCTTTGATGCTTTTTGAAGCTCAACATTGAGTAGCTGGAAACCGTCCGTGTTATAACACGGACGATGTCCATATAGCCACGCCCATTGTAACACCCTATCCCGCCCCGCAGGGAGCGGCCACGGGGGAAAGTCTACTCGTACAACCAAACAGTTGCAACGGTGAGTGGTCTTCATGTCGCGGCGTGCCGAAGCAGTGGGGAGATGCGGAAGCGGCGGCCTATCCGCGCTTGACTGCCTGGCCCGCTTGTGGGACTGTAGATCGAGCCGGGGACACGGAGAGACGGTATGGACCAGTTCGGAGACCTTCACCCTTCTTGGAGCAGGTTCGGGCGGCCATTCGGGTGCGGCATTACAGCATCCGTACGGAGGAGAGCTATCTCTTCTGGGTGCGCCGCTTCATTGTGTTCTACGGGAAGCGCCACCCCCGCGAGTTGGGCGAATCGCAGGTCGGGGAGTTTCTCACGCATCTCGCCGTCGACAGGAAGGTGTCGGCAAGTACGCAGAATCAAGCGCTGAACGCGCTCGTGTTCCTCTACAAGGCCGTGCTTGAACGCCCGCTTGGAGACGTAGGGGGTGTGGTGCGGGCGCGGCGGCCGCAGCGGTTGCCGGTGGTCCTGCATGTCAGGGAGGTCAAAGCGCTGTTGCGGCACCTTGAGGGATCGCACTGGTTGGCCGCGTGTCTCATGTACGGCTCGGGGCTGCGGTTGATGGAGGCGCTGCGGTTGCGGGTCAAGGACCTCGACTTTGAGCACCGTGCCATCATGGTCCGCGACGGCAAGGGCCAGAAGGACCGCGTAGTCACCCTCGCGGACGAGCTGATCGTTTCCTTGCAACGCCATCTGGAGGGTGTGCGACTGATCCACACGAAGGACCTCGTCGACGGCTTCGGCGAGGTGTATCTACCGGATGCGCTGGAGCGAAAATACCCGCAGGCCGGACGGCAATGGGGCTGGCAGTATGTGTTCCCGGCCGGCAAGCGCAGTATCGATCCCCGCTCCAGCAAGGAACGGCGCCATCACATCGACGAGAGCGCAGTGCAGAAGGCCGTCAGAGCGGCCGTGCGCAAGGCCGGTATTGACAAACCGGCCGGTTGCCATACGCTGCGCCATGCGTTCGCGACGCACCTCTTGGAGCGGGGGATGGACATCCGCACGGTGCAGGAGCAGCTTGGGCACAAGGACGTTCGAACCACACAGATCTACACCCACGTGATCCAGCGGGGGGGATCGGCAGTCCTGAGCCCGTTGGGAGCGGTGTTGGGGCCTCTCGATCCGGAGGTGGCCTAAATATCCCCGCGGTGGAAGCGGGCTATCCGGAAGTTTAGGCAAGAGAGCCCCAGCGTGGGTAGCTTGAGCCAGTATTGCTGAACGATAAAGCGCATCGTGACCTCCCCGATCTACATCGACCACACGATGGCCTTCGAGGATCGTGCGGCGGTTCCCCTCGGCGTGAACGCCCCCGGTGAAACCACATGATGGGCGGCCACGCGGGGGCGCCCCTATCTGCGGGGGATGAGGATGACGCCGGCTGGATGCGCGAAGCCCTCCTGCTCGCCCAGCGCGCGCGAGATATTGGCGAGGTGCCGGTCGGAGCGGTGCTGGTCCGCGAGGGTGAGGTGCTGGGCGAGGGTTGGAACTGCCCCATCACCCGGCGCGATCCGAGCGCGCACGCGGAGGTCATGGCCTTGCGCGCGGCCGCGAGTCGTGCCGGCAACTATCGCCTACCGGGCACGACCCTGTACGTGACCTTGGAGCCCTGCGTCATGTGCGCCGGGGCCATCCTTCACGCGCGCCTCGCGCGGGTCGTCTTCGGCGCCCCGGACCCCAAGGGCGGTGCCGCCGGTAGCGTGTTCGCGGTGCTCGGTACGGAACGCTTGAACCACCGGGTTGAGGTGCAAGGCGGCTGCCTCGGTGAGGCGTGCAGGAAGGTCCTGCAGTTGTTTTTCCAGGAACGTCGCAGGGACTCGGCTGGCCCAAGCGGATAGCGAACCGTCGAATAGCGAACCGTGTACAGGCTGGCCGAGGCAGTCGGAGGGACCCTCAGTGCGCGGGGGTATAAGCTGGTCACGGCCGAGTCCTGCACCGGGGGTTGGTTGGCCCAGGCCATCACCGCGGTGCCGGGCAGCTCGGGCTGGTTCGAACGCGGCTTCGTGGTGTATTCCAACGCCTCGAAATGCGAGGTCTTGGGGGTGCGGGCGGAGACCCTGGCTCGCTTTGGTGCGGTGAGTACCGAGACGGCCGCCGAGATGGCAGAGGGGGCATTGCAGGCGAGCCACGCCGACGTGAGTGTCGCCATCACCGGGATCGCGGGGCCCGCGGGGGGCACCGCGGAGAGACCCGCCGGCACCGTATGTCTCGCTTGGCGGGGCGGCTCCCAACCGCCCCACGCGCGGGTCTTCCGGATCGAAGGTACGCGTGAGGGCGTTCGCCGCCAGGCCGTCGTCGCGGCGCTGGAAGGGCTCATTGAGCGACTCGGCAGCGGGGCCTAAAGAGCGGCTATTCCTGGCGCTCTGGCCGGACGACACGCTCCGGCATCGTATTGCCGAGGTGGCTACGGCGTGCCGGGTCAGTGGCGGCAGGGCGGTGACTCGCGCCAACTGGCACATCACCCTGGCGTTCCTCGGCAGCCTCGATGTCGAGAGGCGCCGCTCGGTGGAGCGTGTGGCCGACGCGGTCCGCGTGCCCGCTTTTGAGCTATCGATAGATCGTCTGGGGTTCTGGCCGCGTCCGGGCGGGATCCTGTGGCTGGGGACTTCCGAGCCGCCCGAGGCACTGGTCCGCCTCGCGACCCTGCTCGGTGAGGGGATATCGAGCAGTGGTATCGAGGTCGACCGGCGTCCCTTCCATGCCCATCTGACCTTGATGCGCCGCGTGGAGCGCGCGGTGCGGCTAGATCCGCCCAGCCCGCTGTGCTGGCCGGTCGCGGACTTCGTGCTGTGCGAGTCGGTGACCGATCCCGGCGGGGCGCGCTATCGGGTCCTCGCGCGCTGGCCGCTCCGCGAGTGATACGGCGGCGCGCCAAGTGGGCGGGCTTGTGCTAATCTCTATGCGGAACGGTGGCCGGTCGGTGGGTTACGGCGCGAAAAGCGCGCCTAACCCACCCTACATTAGGACATTGGCCCTACATCAGAACGTTGGTCCGGTAACAGACATTTGAAAACCCTCAAGGGAGACGGGATGGACGACAACCGGAAGCGGGCGCTCGGCATCGCGCTCGGCCAGATCGAAAAGCAATTCGGCAAGGGCTCCGTCATGCGCATGGGCGATGTGCGGGCGGTACGCGACGTCGAGACCGTGTCCTCGGGCTCGCTCGGCCTCGATATCGCGCTCGGGATCGGCGGCCTGCCGCGCGGCCGGGTGGTCGAGATCTACGGACCGGAGTCGTCCGGCAAGACCACGCTGGCGCTGCACGCGGTGGCCGAGGTACAGCGCCTGGGCGGGACGGCCGCGTTCGTCGATGCCGAGCATGCCATGGACCCGCCGTACGCCGGCAAGCTCGGTGTCGATGTCGCAGACCTCCTGGTTTCGCAACCGGACACGGGCGAGCAGGCGCTCGAGATCACGGACATGCTGGTGCGCTCCGGGGCCGTCGATGTCATCGTCATCGATTCCGTCGCCGCCTTGACACCCAAGGCCGAGATCGAGGGCGAGATGGGCGATTCCCACGTCGGCCTGCAGGCGCGGCTCATGTCCCAGGCGCTGCGCAAGCTCACGGGGAACATCAAGCGCTCCAACACGCTCGTCATCTTCATTAACCAGATGCGCATGAAGATCGGGGTCATGTTCGGTAATCCCGAGACCACGACCGGCGGTAATGCCCTGAAGTTCTATGCCTCCGTCCGGCTGGATATCCGCCGCATCGGCTCGATCAAGCGCGACGAAGAGGTGGTCGGCAACGAGACCCGGGTAAAGGTCGTCAAGAACAAGCTCGCCCCCCCGTTTCGAGAGGCGGTCTTCGACATCCTGTACGGGGAGGGCGTGTCGCGGAGCGGCGAGATCATCGATCTCGGCGTGAGTCACGGCGTGATCGACAAGACCGGGGCCTGGTACAGCTTTCGGGGGGAACGCATCGGTCAGGGCAAGGAGAATGTCCGCGGCTTTCTCAAGGACCACCCCGAGCGCGCGGCCGAGATCGAACGTGAGGTACGCGCCAAGGTGTTCCCGGTAGCGGCCGAGAAGGGTGCCGTCGTCGAGGAGGTCAAGGCCTGAGGGATGCGGGAGAGGAGGCCAAACGCACGGCCTTGCGACTCCTCGCCCGGCGCGAGCACAGCCGTAGCGAGCTCGCCGCCAAGCTCGCGGCGCGGGGGGTGGGGTCGGAGGTCGCGGAACACGTGCTCGCGGAGCTTTCGGCCGGCGCCCTGCAGAGCGATGAACGCTTCGCGGAAGACTATGCACGGGCGCGCATCGAACGCGGCTATGGACCCGAGCAGATCCTGGCAGGGCTCCGTGAACGGGGCATCGACCAGGCGATCCTCTTGCACCGTGTCGATCCCCGGGACCCCGCCTGGATCGAGCGGCTCGCCGAGGCGCGCCGGCGGCGCTTCGGCGACGTCTTGCCCATGGATCCGGGACAGCGGGCACGCCAGTGCCGGTTCCTGGTACGGCGCGGCTTTCCCGTGGGCCTCGTCCGCCGGCTCCTAGGACCCCTGGCTGGCGATAGCAGGGACGACGATGCCGGGGAAGACGCATGCCATGAGTAGCCCGGCGCTGCGCCGGGCCTTTCTGGACTACTTCCGAGGGCGCGAGCACGCCATCGTGCCGAGCGGGCCGCTCGTGCCCCAGAACGATCCCACCCTCCTTTTCACCAACGCCGGGATGGTGCAGTTCAAGGACGTTTTCCTGGGGCGCGAACAGAGGCCCTATCGGCGCGCCGCCTCGAGCCAGTGCTGCGTGCGCGCCGGCGGCAAGCACAACGACCTCGAAAACGTCGGATACACGGCGCGCCATCACACCTTCTTCGAGATGCTGGGCAACTTCAGCTTCGGCGACTACTTCAAACGCGAGGCGATCGCCTATGCCTGGGAGTTCCTGACGGGCGCGCTCGGCCTCGACCCCGGGCGGCTCTGGGTCACTGTGTTCGAGGACGACGACGAGGCCGCGGCGGTATGGTTGAAAGACCTCCAGGTCGATCCCCAACGCTTCTCCCGCTGCGGCGAGAAGGACAACTTCTGGACCATGGGCCCGACCGGGCCGTGCGGACCCTGCTCGGAGATCTTCTATGACCACGGTCCCGCGATCCCCGGCGGCCCGCCCGGTAGCCCGGTGCAGGAGGGCGACCGCTATGTCGAGGTCTGGAACCTGGTCTTCACCCAGTACGATCGCGATGAGGCCGGGCGCCTGCACCCGATCCCCCGGCCATCGGTGGATACCGGCATGGGGCTCGAGCGCATCGCGGCCGTCATGCAGGGGGTCCACAGCAACTACGACATCGATGTGTTCCGCACGCTCATCGGCGCCGTCTCCGAGATGGCGGGGGAGGGGGGACCAAACGCGCGCACCTCGCTCCAGGTCATCGCCGATCACATCCGTTCCTGCGCCTTCATCGCCGCCGAGGGGGTGGTGCCCGCCAACGAAGGCCGCGGTTATGTGTTGCGCCGGATCATCCGGCGCGCCGTCCGGCACGGCTCGGCACTCGGGATCGCCGGGCCGTTCTTCCATAAGCTGGTGGCGCCCCTGGCCCGCGAGATGGGCGAGACCTATCCGATCCTGGTCACGGCACAGGGGAATATCGAACGCGTCCTGCGCCAGGAGGAAGAGCGCTTCGCCGAGACCCTGGAACAGGGGCTCAAGGTCCTGGAGCGTGTCATTACCGGGTTGCATGGGGCGGGGCTCCGCGGGAAGGTGATCCCCGGCCGCGAGGTCTTCCAACTCTACGACACGTACGGTTTTCCCGTCGATCTCACCGCCGACATCGCCCGCGAGCGCGGGTTGCGGCTGGACCTCGACGGGTTCGAGGGGGAGATGGCGAGGCAGCGCGAGCGCGCCCGCGCCGCGAGCCAGTTCGGCGCGGGTGCCTCGGGTATCATCCTGCCGGTTTTCGGCGGTGCGGCGACCACCCGCACCCCCGGCGAGTTCACGGGTCATGCCGGGACCCGGGGCGAGGGTCAGGTGCTTTGCCTGTACCGGGACGGGGAGGCCGTCGAGGCCCTGGACGCCGGGCAGGACGGTGTCGTGGTTCTCGACCGCACCCCTTTTTACGCCGAGTCCGGCGGCCAGATCGGCGATGTCGGCGAGCTGCACGGGCCCGCGGGGACGTTTCGGGTCACGGATACGCAGAAGCAAGCGGGGCTGCATCTGCACATCGGCTCCGTGAGGAGCGGCCAGTTGGCTCTGGGCGAGACGCTGCGGGCGGAGGTTGACCCCCTGGCGCGTCGCGCCACGGCGCAGAACCACTCCGCGACCCATCTCCTGCACGCCGCGCTCCGGTGCTCACTGGGCGGGCACGTCTTACAGAAGGGCTCGCTCGTCGCCCCCGATCGGCTACGTTTCGACTTCTCGCACTCGGCCCCGCTCTCGGGCGCCGAGGTCCGGGCCATCGAGCACCTGGTCAACGCGGAGATCCGCGGCAACCGGGAGGTCGAGACCGAGGTCATGCCGGTAAAGCGGGCGCTCGAAAGCGGTGCCCTGGCCCTCTTCGGCGAGAAATACGACGCCGAGGTGCGGGTCCTCAGGATGGGCGATTTCTCGGTCGAGCTGTGCGGCGGGACCCATGTCGCGCGTACCGGCGACATCGGGCTCTTCAAGGTCATCGCCGAGGGCGGGGTGGCGGCAGGCGTCCGGCGTATCGAGGCGCTGACCGGCGCTGCGGCGCTGCGCTTCGTCGAGGAGACCGAGGCCGAGCTCGAGCGCATCGCGTCGCTACTCAAGGCGCCGCGCGAGGGGATCGGCGGTCGGATCGAGCAACTCCTGCAACGCTTGAAGCAGGAAGAAAAGCTGAGCCAGGGTTTGCGGGCCAAGCTCAGCCAGCGGAGTGGTCAGGACCTCTCCGGACAGGCCCGAGAGATAGCCGGCGCCAAGGTCCTGGCTTCGACGCTCGAGGAGGCGGATGCCGGGGCGCTGCGCGAGACCATGGACAAGCTCAAGGACAAACTGGGGAGCGCGGCCATCGTGCTCGCGAGCGTGAAGGAAGGGAAGGTCGTGCTGGTGGCCGGTGTGACCCCCGATCTGTGCGGCAAGGTGCCTGCCGGGGAGCTGGTCAATTTCGTCGCGCGTCAGGTGGGGGGCAAGGGCGGGGGACGCGCCGATCTGGCCCAGGCCGGTGGACAGGACCCGGGCCAATTGCCCCGAGCGCTCGAGAGCGTGGCGGACTGGGTCGGGCAGCGCCTCAGGGCGTGATCGACTCGGGGCGTGATCGAGTTATTTATCTGACTGTTGGGGGTCCTCCGGCCGTGACGCTCATCGTGCAGAAATTCGGGGGCACGTCCGTCGGCGATATCGATCGCATCCGGGGGGTCGCCGCGTCGGTGGGGGCGACCCGCGCGCTCGGACACGAGGTCGTGGTCGTGGTCTCGGCGATGAGCGGCGAGACCGACCGCCTCATCGACCTCGCCCGGCAACTGACGCCACGCCCCAACGCCCGCGAGCTCGATGTCCTGCTCGCGACCGGGGAGCAGGTCACCATCGCGCTCCTCGCCATGGCCCTGGAGGCCCAGGGTCACCGGGCCCGTTCCTACACCGGCGTGCAGGTGCATATCCTGACCGATAGCGCCCACAACAAGGCGCGTATCCTCGATATCAACGGCGAGCGCGTACGCAGGGACCTTGCGGAGGGGACCATCGTCGTGGTGGCCGGCTTCCAGGGTGTGGACGAGCACGGCGACATCACCACCCTGGGGCGCGGGGGATCGGACACCACCGCCGTCGCGCTCGCGGCCGCGCTCAAGGCCGGCGAGTGCCGTATCTACACCGATGTCGACGGGGTCTACACGACCGATCCGCGCATCGTCCCCGAGGCCCGGCGTCTCGAGCGCCTGACCTATGAGGAGATGCTCGAAATGGCGAGCCTGGGCGCCAAGGTGCTCCAGATCCGGTCGGTGGAGTTCGCGAGCAAGTATAATGTCCCGCTTCGGGTGCTCTCGTCGTTCGGGGACGGCGGGGGGACGCTCATCACGGCCGAGGACCCAGCCATCGAACAGCCACTCATTTCCGGGATCACGGCGAATCGCGACGAAGCGAAGCTGACGGTCCTCGGGGTCCCCGACAAGCCCGGCATCGCGGCCCGCATCCTGGTGCCGATCGCCGAGGCCAACATCGAGGTCGACATGATCGTGCAGAACGTCGGCGCGGATGCGACCACCGACTTCACCTTCACGGTACACCGCAATGACTATGCACGGGCGCTCGAGGCGCTGAACCGGGTGGCCGCGGAGCTGCGCGCGCGCGGTGTCGAGGGCGACGACAGGATCGTCAAGATCTCGGTCGTCGGGGTTGGGATGCGCTCACATGCGGGGATCGCGAGCACGATGTTTCAGGCCCTCGCCGGGGAGGGCATCAATATCCGCATGATCTCGACCTCCGAGATCAAGATATCGGTGGTGGTGGATGAGAGGTATCTGGAGCTGGGGGTGCGGACCCTGCACAGCGCCTTTCGATTGGATCGGGCGCCCGGGTAGTCGCTGCGGCGCGTCCGCACGGGTTCTCCGACATCGACATGCCCCTTGCCGGGGGGCGTATTCTGTGGTTTTATAAACGAAAAGATCCGCAACGGGCGGGGCTTATGGACGGTTTATGACCGTGGAGGCAGGAGATGCTGATTCTGACGAGGCGGGTAGGAGAGTCACTGATCATAGGCGATGACGTGAATGTCACCGTTCTGGGGGTGAAAGGCAATCAGGTACGATTGGGGGTCAATGCGCCGAAGGACATCTCGGTGCATCGGGAGGAGATCTACCAGCGGATCCAGCAGGAAAAAGCGGCCCGCGCCGAGGTTGTCGATGAGTCGCCCACCGAGCCGGCTCCTGACGACGGCGCCTAGCGAACGAGATATCGGGTCCGACTTTACCTCGCCCGGCTGGTCCGCTATCCTTTACCCTTGCGCAAGCAAGGTGGGTTGATGTGCAATGGAGAGATGGCCGAGCGGCTGAAGGCGCTCCCCTGCTAAGGGAGTATGGGGTTAAAAGCTCCATCGAGGGTTCGAATCCCTCTCTCTCCGCCAGACACCGGTTCGCGCGAGCGCATCGGCGGTCCTTCTTCACATGCGCCCGTAGCTCAGTTGGATCAGAGTACCTGGCTACGAACCAGGGGGTCGGGGGTTCGAGTCCCTCCGGGCGCGCCAAGCTTGGCCTGACAGGTGATCGGTCCCGTTCGATCAGCCCCCAAATGGATCGATCCAGATGGATCGACCCAAATTGATCGACGGTCCCCCCTTTGGCCGCTCCGCGATTCGGGCAGCGTATGCCGATCGTGAGCAGAGCGCTCGCGCCCTGCATCGTACAGAAATCGCGCCGACAGGCGTCTTTGATGGCATACCGGCCCGTGGGCGTGACGGGCCAAAGAAGATCGGGCTAGTCGAGCGCGAGGCGCCACTGCAGGAACACCTGGCCGAATCCCCCCGGTTCGTCCGCGAGGCGGCTAAAAAGGTCGAGCTCCAGGCTATGGTAGCGATCGAAGTCATAGCGGATCCCGTCGCGAAGGAGCACTTTGAGGAAGCGCGGCACCGGCAGAGCCTCGAATTCATCCACGAACTGTGTTCGAGCCGGGGCCGTATCGTAGCTACCGGCGGGTGGCAGAGACGCGGGGGGCGGGTCGTCGAGCGGTCCCGCGTCCGCGTTGAGGGTATATCCAGCCAGTAGCAGCAGGCAGGAGAGGTACGTAAGTCCTCCCCCAAGGTGACCCAAGGCCACTCGATCTCCCGAGCACGCAGGTTTCATCTGATTACCTCCCGAACGAAAGCGTTCTGCACCGTGAGGCGAAGGCCGTGGCCGATTCACGTCCGTGCGTGAAAGTCCGTCGCACCCCGTTCCAGGGGTCGGGCCGAGAGGGCCACGTGCAATGGGCCACTTGCGATGGAACAGGGGGCACGGCCTTGCGCCGATGAGGTCCTCGTTCCCTCGACGACCAGGCGATTTCCGCGGGGGGTATTGCTCCTCGGGCGCGCTCGGCACCCGCTGTCGGATCTCCGACGCCGATGGCGCTCCGCGAGCGTTTGTGCAAGCGCTACGCCACGGCGGCGTGAGCGTTTATGGCGTCGGTAGGGAGGGAGGTCGTCGATCCCGAAGGAACAGTCGTAACGACCATGTTTCACCGCATTAAAGAGGACATCGCCTGCGTATTCGAACGCGACCCCGCGGCGCGCACGACCCTGGAGGTCCTGACCACCTCCCCGGGTTTGCACGCGATCCTGTTACATCGGGTGAGCCACAGGCTGTGGCACAACGGGTTCAAATGGCCGGCGCGTTTTCTCGCCCATATCAGCCGCTGGCTGACGGGGGTAGAGATCCACCCCGGTGCCCGCATCGGCCAGCGTTTTTTCATCGATCACGGGATGGGGATCGTGATCGGCGAGACCTCGGAGATCGGTGATGATTGCAGCCTCTACCATGGCGTCACCTTAGGGGGCACTACCTGGAACAAGGGCAAACGCCATCCCACGCTCGGGCGCAATGTGGTCATCGGCGCCGGCGCCAAGGTCCTCGGGCCCATCACCATCGGTGACCACGCCCGCATCGGGTCCAACGCCGTCGTGGTAAAGGAAGTCCCGGCCGGGGCCACGGTCGTCGGGGTGCCGGGCCAGGTGGTCGTACCCAATAGAGATCGTTCGGAACGCCGCGAGGAGATGGCGAAGAGGATCGGCTTCGACGCGTATGGGACCACCAAGGACATGCCCGATCCGGTGGCGAACGCCCTCCATGCCATCCTCGACCATCTGCACGCCCAGGACGCGCGCCTCGCGGCATTGCACGATGCGCTCCGGGCCCACGGCATCGAGCCGCCGCCGGAGGATGAAGGATAGGAAATTCAATCATCCACGGCGGCTTTTCCCTTGGGGTCCCGCCGCCGCGCCTCCTGAAACACCTCCTCGGTCACCTGTTCGGGCGTGCGCTCGACACTCGCCCATACCCCGTTTGTGACGCGCTCGCGCCTTGGGTGCCTGCTGGTTTTCTTGTGTTCAACGTTTGGAACGTAAGAATCTAACCGAAACCTATTTAAAACTTCGGGCACACCTCCTGTCCTTCCCGGACATTGTCTTTTCTCCCTCAGAATCTAACGCGCCCGCAGCCTCGGGTTCAGCGCCTCCCGCAAGCCCTCGCCCACCAGATTGAAGGCCAGGACCACGATGAGGATGGCAGAGCCGGGGAGGAAGAAGAGCCAGGGGGCGTCGAAGATGAAGTCCTTGCCGTCGGCCAAGATGTTGCCCCAGGTGGCGTAGGGCGGCTGGACGCCGAAGCCCAAAAAGCTCAGGGCCGATTCGGTCAGGATCGCACCGGCCACATCGATGGTCGCGGAGACGAGCACCGGCGCCATGGCGTTCGGGACCATGTGGCGGAAGATGATGCGGCGCTCGGGCACGCCCAAAGCCACGGCCGCGACCACGAAGTCCTGCTCGCGTAATGACAGGAACTCGGCGCGCACGAAACGCGCGGTGCCCTCCCAGCTCGTCAGGCCTATCACCACCATGATGTTGTAGATGCTGGGCGGCAGGAGGGCCACGACGGTCAGGACCAGGAAAAACGCCGGGAAGCACATCATGGTGTCGGTGAAGCGCATAATGAGCGTATCCACCGTAATGAACCCGAGCCGCACGTTGCCGTAAAAACCGGCCAGCCCGCCCAGGGTTATCCCGACCGTGACCGCGATCCCGACCGCGATGAAGCCGATCGAGAGTGAGACGAAAGAGCCCTGCAGCATGCGCGCGAACACATCGCGGCCCAGCTCGTCGGTGCCGAGCAGATAATGGCCGAACACGGGGACATCCTGGATCCCCGTGGAGGCCGGGGAGAAGGGCGGCAGGAACTTGTCGGGAAGCCGGATGGCGGCTGGATCGAAGACCACCCACCACTCGGTCAGGACTTTCCCCGCAAGCGCCGCGAAGAGTAGGAGACACAGGGCCGCGAGGCCGACTGAGGCGAGCCGGTCGCGCCGGAAGCGTCGCCACGCCTCGGAGATTGGCCCCAGCGCGGGCGTGGGCTCTACGAGGTCCGGGGTTATCGAGGTGCTGGCCATTCTCACTCCAGACGGATGCGTGGATCGACCAGCACGTACAGCAGATCCGAGATGAAGGTCCCGGCCAAGGTCAGGACCGCTGCGATGAAATTGAGCGTCAGGATCACCGGGAAGTCGCGCGCCAGGATTGCCTCGTAACCGAGCCTGCCGAGTCCGGGCCACGCGAAGATCTGCTCGAAGATCACCGAGCCCCCGATGAGCCCGGGTAACAGGAACCCGAACATGGTCACAAAAGGCAGGAGCGCGTTGCGCAGCGCATGTCCGTAAATGACCGATTCCTCGGGCAGGCCCTTGGCACGGGCGGTGCGCACGTAGTCCTGCGAGATCACCTCCAGCATCTGCGAGCGCACGTAACGCGACAGGATCGCGATACCTCCCGCGGCCCCCATAAGCGAGGGGATGACCAGGTGCCAGATCCGATCCATGAATTGGAACACGGGCTCAGCGTCCTCGGTGCCGAAGGTCTTCATGCCGATGACGGGGACATTCAAGAAACTCACGACGCCCAGGATCACGAGGTAAGAGAGAAAAAACCCCGGGATCGAGATGAGCGTGTAGGCCAGCACCGTCGTCGTTCGATCGAAGCGCGAGCCGCGCCGGACCGCCGCCTGGATCCCCACCGGAAACGAAAGGCTCCACACGATGAGCGTGGTCCCGATAAACAAGGGCAGGGAGTTGAGGAAACGCTGCCCGATCTTCGGCAGCACCGGCTGGCTGTCCTTGAAGGATTTGAGCTCCCCGGTCGCGAGATCGCGCAGCCAGTAGGCGTACTGGACATAGAGCGGCTCGTCGAGGTGGAAGGCCGCGCGGATGCGGGCGATGTCCTCAGGCTTCATGCGCGGGTTCGAGGGATCAACCTGGCTCGGCTCGCCGGGCGCGAGATGGATGACGGAGTGCGCCAGGATCGAGACGAAGAACAAGAGCACCAGGCGCTGGGCGATGTTACGGACGATGTAGGCCCACATGGCTCAGAAATCCGGGGTGTAGGCGAGCTTGCGCCAGCGGTTGAAATAGTAGGAGATGTTACCGCCCTTCGTCGGGTAGATCTTCACGTAGCGCTCTCGGCCGTCCGGCTCGCGCTCGACGATCACGATCTTCTTGTCGAGCACGCGGGTGCTCTTCGGCGCGTACAGGAAGGTGTAGGGCTGGTCCTCGGCGATACGCCGGTGGAGCATATGGGCCAGCTTGCGCTGGCGCTCGCGATCGTACTCCTGGCGGATCTCGACAATGAGGTCGTCCGCCTCGGGGCTTTTATAGGCGACGAAATTGAGCTGTTCGGGGCCGGTCTGGCTCGAATGAAAGAGCTGGTAGAGATCGGGGTCGAGCGGCGTCATGCTCCAGCCGAGCACCAGGGCATCGAACTCCCCCTTGTTCACGAAGTCCTTGAGGAACACCGCCCACTCGAAATACTGCGTATTGCACTTCACGCCGATCTTCTTCCAGGCGTTCTGGGCGACGGTCATGATGTTCTTGCGCTGGGGGTTGGTGTTGGTGATGAGGTTGAACTCGAATACCTTACCGTTCCTTTCGAGCCAGCCCTCCTTATTGGGCTTGAAACCCGCCTCTTCCAGGAGTCGCCGGGCGCCGACAGGATCGTAGGGCAGGGGAGAAACCGAGGGGTCGTACCAATCCGATTCTTTGGCATAAGGCCCGGTCACCTGTTCGCCCTCGCCGTAGAGGAGGTATTGGATGATCTCGCCGACGTCGATCGCCATCCCGAGCGCACGGCGAACGCGCGCATCCTGGAACACGGGACGGCGTAGGTTATAGCCGATGTAGGAATACGCAAAGGCCAGGCTCGTGAATGATTGATATTTTGGGTCCTTCAGATAGCGATTGACCTGGTGCGGCAGCGCCCCGTAGTAATCGATGGCGCCGGTGCGAAATTCGACCTCCTGGGTCAGCAGATCGGGGATGATGCGGAGGTAATAGTCATGATACTCCGGCGCGCCTTCCCAATAGTCTTCGTTGCGTCTCAGGTGGATCCGCTCGTCGCTTTGCCATTCGACGAAGCGGAACGGACCGGCGCCGATGGGCGCGCGATTGAATCCGGCATCCCGCATCCCGAAGGCCGCCCGCGCCGTCTCCGAGAGCCCGCGTGCGGCCATCTCTTGGCTCAGCGCGTCCTCGCTCAAGAGATGCGCCGGCAAAATCCCCATGGTCCAGGCGTTGATGGCGGGCGAATAGAGGCGCTTGTAGACGACCCGTACGGTATAGGGATCCAAGACCTCGACGCGCTTGATGGGCTCGAAGTCGGAGCCGCGCGGCGATAGGTTCCTGGGGTTCATGATGGCCTCGTAGGTGAAGCGCACGTCCTCGGCCGTGACCTCGTGGCCGTCGTGGAAGCGCACGCCCTTCCGGAGATGAAAGAGGATCACCGGGTTGTGCTCGGCGACCGGCAGGATCTCGGCGAACCGGGGTCGTATCGTTTCGAGCGCCGCGGGATCCTCGGTACGGATATGGCGCTCGTAGGGAAAGCCCGCGAGATAATCGGGGCCGATAACGCGCTCGAGATACCCGAAAAAGTCCTGGTCCACGCGCCCGAGGGAGAAGTGCAGGCGCTCCGGCACCGCGACCGCCACACCGAGCTTCTGGGGCGCCGCATCGCCCTGCGGCGGCAGCTCGATGGTCTCGGTGCGCCGCTCCGCCGGCAGGAGGCGCATGGCGGTGACGAGCCCTTCGAGGGCCCGCAATTCACCGCTCGTCCTCCCCTCTGCGATGCGTTGCAGGAGCACCGGCCCGCTCACCGGCGTACCATCCGGGAAGCGGCGCTCGGGGTTGACCAGCAGGTAGGCCTCCTCGGTCACCCCCCAATCCGTCGCGATCCGTCCGCGCAGCCGCAGATCCGCGTCGAGGTCCAAGAGACCCTCGAATACCAGCCCCACGATCTGATTGCTGACTGTATCAGCGTTCAGGATCGGGTTCAGGACCTCGGCGTCGCCGATCGAGGCATCGATATACTTCGAGAGCCGCGCCGGATTCCCCGTGCTCTGGTCCTCGTAGGTCGGCACCCAGAAATACGACTGGGCGAGCGCCGCGACGAGGACCAGCGGCAGGGCGATGAGCCAGCGTTTGAGGGTCATGGCGAAGGTATCTCCAAGCGGTGCGGACGGCCGAGGACCATGGGCTTACCCTATGATAGCGCCAAGGGCAGAAATCCCACATCGCTACCCTCGGCCACCGGACGCCGGCAATCCCTGCCCGGGGTTGTTATTACCGAAACGGTCCTGTGCACTCCAGGTTCACCGATGCGCAATTCAGAGGAGCCAAGCTTCCATCGGACACCCTCCTTCGAGAACCTAAAAACTCAGCGTGATCACCGTAAAGATGACGCGGTTCGGGACGAAACCGAAGTTACCGCGGAAATCTCCTGGGATCGGGTCCCGGTCGGGTACCGGTGTCAGACTAGGAAAACTGTCGTCCTGGAATCGGAATTCTTCGTCCAGGAGGTTCCTGATCCCAAAGCTCATGATGCCGAGTCGCTTCGGCAGACGATAGCCGAGAGCGGTGTCGGCCAGTCATCGCGGCCATCTCCAGGAACTTCGGAGAGACCCGCGATCTCTTGTCGGACATAGGTCATGCCGAGCGTGGCAAAGAACCCCGCGGGATGGAAATACCGGATAGTTAAGGGCACACTGATGGTGTCTAGATCCGGCGTAAGACCGGGAAATGGTTCTTCATTGTCCTCGAACGTGTCCAAGCGACACTCGACACTCGCGGCCCATTCGGATGAAGGTGTCCAGTACAGGTAGCCGCTACCGCTTTCGGTAATCTCCCTGCGGTGACCAATCGCATGAATCACGATCGTCTGTTCGTCGTGAACTACCTCATAAAGGACACGGTAATCACCCGCGCGACGTTTATAGAGTCCTGCGAGGTCACCCGTCAATGCTTCAGGTTTGATCTCGTCCAGATTCGCAGCCAGCCAATGGATTCGCTCAACGATGCGACGACCAACAGGTTTATCTAACCGTGCTAATTCATGGATAGCCGCATCTAAGATGAGGATGCGATACATGGTGATCACTCCAAGCTAAGTCGTCGTACCACATCTTCAAACGGTTCACCCCGCTCACCCTTTGCAACAGCCTGTTTCTGGCGCAAGAGCCTATCACGCATCAACTTTCTAATAGGCAGCCCTTCATCAGGGTCACCAAGCAATTCTAGTAACTTCTGCTCGATGATGGCTTCGATCATTTCCCTGAGTTCGCCTTTTGTCATCTGAGCCACTGTGGCAGCCACATCATTCTCCGTAAACTTGCTGGTTGAAGAATCGCTGTTCGAGGCGGCCAACGTAGCACGTTTGAAAGCGAGGGCAACGTCTGCGCCAAACCGGAGTTGGCCAGCATCACGGTATCACGCGCCAGTGATCGTGATAGGTACGTAGACTCTTTGTGCCATCCATCCGAGAAGCACCAAGATTCCTAGGCGTGGGTTCATGCCTTCGCACCTCGCACTGAGGCCCTCTGCGCACGCGTGTGCCTGCCCTACGGTTGGAGCAGTCACGGCAACGGCCAAGTAGTGCCGACCGAGGCCACGTTCTTGGATGATGTGGGCGGTCTCCGTGGCAAAGCGCCGACAATGCGACTCGAACGCGTCGGCGGCATCGGCGTTTATCGTCAGAACGTCTCAGCCGGTACGCTCCCCGGCCTCGTCAGTCATCACCATCGCCCTGTCAAAAAGGGCGGGCCTCTTCCCGCGGTGCATACAGGTTCTCGAGTCGCAGAAATTCCAGGCAGGCGTCTGCAGGTGTGTCCTGATTGGTGAGGGACGCGATTCGCGGTGCCACACGAACTGGAGCGGAAGCCTGTTCACGCTCGAACTCCCGGTTGAGCGCGTGAAGCTCGTTTACAAGGTCGTGATCAAAAAGCTGAACCTCGATTCCGTGAGTCTGCAGGAGCTTTACGCCCCCGCCCCTGATACTTACGTTCGGGTCAATAGCTCCAATAATGACTCTTCTGACCCGATGCTGCACCAATCTCTGAGCGCATGGAGTCTTGTCCGGACCACGCAGGATGCAGGGTTCGAGAGTCGTATATACGGTGGAGTTTGCGGCCGTCTCGCGAACTTTGGCCAGTACGCACTCGAGGGCGGTAAATTCGGCGTGGTCGCCGGGGCGGAATTGCCCACGGTGCGCTTTCGCAATAACGGAACCGTCTCTCACTACTACGACACCGACGAATAGGCTGGGCTGCTTCTCCTGACGACTCAACTTGGCTTCCTCGATCGCCAGACGCTGGAAATCTCTGTCGGTCTTCACGGTCCTCTGCGAGTCCTCTGACAACAGGAGGCTATGTCGTCGCCTGGCCAAAGGAAATAAGATCAGCCGCGCCGGACAAGAAGCTTGAAAAAGCGATGGCGATCCACGGCGCCAGCCGCGCGCCTGATTGGGCCAAGGCGCCTGAAGGATCCCACCATTTAGCCCAGGAGACAAGCGGCGAGGGGTTTCCGGTGAAGCACTGATGACTCGCAGCGACATTGTCGACGGCACCCTGGTGCTCTGGCTGGAGGCCGCACAGGTAAGCCGTGGAGTCCACTGGGATGGGTACGGCCATCCTGACCGGGAAGGCGTGGGCACCGAGATCGCGAATCGAGGCGACGATACGGTCTGGCAGTCGCTCATGTCGAACCGAAGCGATCCGTCACCCCGGGCAGGGATTGACGGGGGCCAGCGGCCGACACTAGCGATCCGGATCAAGGGGCGGCCAAGCCGCGGAAGCGGTGGCCGGATAGGCGCGGAATACGCCGCTGGATCGAGCCGGACGCTTTTTGAGGACCGCCCGTGCGCCGTGGCGTAGAATGGCGGCACTGTGGCGGCCACCGCCGGCGTGGGATCGTTCAAGCGCCGGTGAGCGAGGCCCGCGGAGTGCTGGGGCCCCCGGCCGGGGTCTAAACGCACAAGACCGGCGTCGCGATGCCGGGAGGGGACGATGACACCAGCCTATATCCTCGATTTCCAGTCGATCGGGATGCGGGATGTCCACCGGGTCGGCGGCAAGAACGCTTCGCTCGGCGAAATGATCAAGCATCTCTCCGAGGCCGGTGTTCGAGTGCCGGGCGGATTCGCGACCACCGCCGAGGCCTATCGCGACTTTCTCGGCCAAGAGGACTTGGAAGGGCGCATCCGCAAGCGGCTCGCCGGGCTCGATGTGGAGAATGTGCGGGCGCTGACCGCGGCCGGCGCCGAGATCCGCGGATGGCTCCTCGGTGCCCCTTTCCCGCCGGGCCTGGCCGAGGCGATCGCGGGGGCCTATCGGGGGCTCGATGGGATGCGGGACGCACTGGCCGTCGCGGTGCGCTCCTCGGCGACGGCCGAGGACTTGCCCGAGGCGTCCTTCGCCGGCCAGCAGGAGACCTTCCTGAACATCCGCGGGGTCGAGGCGGTGCTCGAGGCCGTCAGACGCGTCTTCGCTTCGCTTTATAACGACCGGGCCATCGCCTATCGGGCCCACCACGGCTTCGCGCATGAGACCGTGGCGCTGTCGGCTGGGGTCCAACGCATGGTGCGGAGCGACGTGGGCACGAGCGGCGTCCTGTTCACGCTCGACACGGAATCGGGGTTTCCGGAGGTGGTCCTCATCACCGCGGCCTACGGGCTCGGGGAGTTGGTGGTCCAGGGGGCGGTCAACCCCGACGAGCTGTGTGTATATAAACCCAACCTGCGGGCCGGCCGGCCGGCCGTGATCCAGCGCCACCTCGGCGACAAGGCGAAAAAGATGGTCCTGGGCGAGTCGAGCGATGCGCCGACGCGGGTCGTCGCAGTTCCCCCCGAGGATCGCGAGCGGTATTCCATCCCGGACCCCGAGGCCGAGGCGCTCGCACGCTACGCGCTCTCTATCGAACAACACTATGGGCAGCCCATGGACATCGAATGGGCCAAGGACGGGACCGACGGCCTGCTGTATATCCTCCAGGCCCGACCCGAGACCGTGAAGAGTCGGGCCGCGATCCAGCACCTGGAGCGCTATGTCCTCAAAGCCCGCTCGCAGGTGCTGGCGACCGGTCGCAGCATCGGGCAGCGGATCGGCGCCGGGAGGGCCTGTCTGATCGATGGGGTCGAGGGAATGGAAAGGCTCAGGCCCGGCGATGTGCTCGTGACCGACATGACCGATCCTGACTGGGAACCGATCATGAAGCGCGCCGCCGCCATCGTGACCGATCGCGGCGGCCGCACCTGCCATGCCGCCATCGTGGCCCGCGAGCTGGGGGTTCCGGCGGTGGTCGGCACCTCGGATGCCACGCGACGGATCGCCGACGGCGTCGAGGTGACCGTGTCCTGTGCCGAGGGCGAGACCGGTTATGTCTACGAGGGCCGGCTCGACTTCGAGCACCGCACGGTCGCGCTCGAAGCAATGCCCGAGCTTCCGGTCAAGATCATGATGAACGTGGGCAACCCCGAGCGCGCGTTTGCGTTCGCCGCGCTCCCGAACCATGGGGTGGGGCTCGCGCGCATCGAGTTCGTCATCAATCGGATGATCGGTGTGCACCCCAAGGCGCTCCTCGAGTATGAGAGCTTGCCGCCCGCCTTGCAGGCGGAGATCCGACAACGCGCGGCCGGATATGCCGATCCGGTGAGCTTCTTCGTCGAGCGCCTGGCCGAGGGGGTGGCGACCCTGGCGGCGGCCTTCGCCGATAAGCCGGTCATCGTGCGGCTTTCGGATTTCAAATCCAACGAGTATTCCAATCTCCTCGGTGGGGAGCGCTTCGAGCCCAGGGAGGAAAACCCGATGCTGGGATTCCGCGGGGCGGCGCGCTATATCGCACCGGCCTTTCGCGACTGCTTCGATCTCGAGTGCCGGGCGCTCCGCCAGGTGCGCGAGGACCTCGGTTTCCGCAATGTCGAGGTCATGGTCCCGTTCGTGCGCACGCTCGACGAGGCGCGCGAGGTGACCTTGCTGCTCAGGGACAACGGCCTGGTGCGCGGGCGCGAGGGGCTACGCCTCATCATGATGTGCGAGCTACCCTCGAACTGTCTCCTGGCCGAGGCCTTTCTGGAGTACTTCGATGGCTTCTCGATCGGCTCGAACGACCTCACACAGCTCACGCTCGGCATCGACCGGGATTCGGCGCTCGTGGCCGGCCGTTTCGACGAGCGCGACGGTGCTGTCAAGGCCCTCCTGCACCTCGCCATCGCCGGGTGCCGCAGGTCCGGGAAATACATCGGGATCTGCGGCCAGGGCCCTTCGGACCATCCCGATCTCGCCCGCTGGCTGCTCGATGAGGGCATCGAGAGCATCTCGCTCAACCCCGACACCGTGGTCGAAACCTGGCTGTACCTCGCGGGCGAAGCGCGATCGGCGCTGCCGCAGTCCTAAACCCGGTTGGACACCTCGCCGACGCGCTCAAGCGGCGCTTCGGAGCGCGCTTGGGATCGAGCCGGTGCACACGCGGTCGACGCGCTACCGGGGTTACGTCCCCGATCTGCTTCTCCTGCTGCTTGCGCGTGCGTGTTCTCCTATCCCGGCAAGTCTTGCATATCTTGTTGACCCATGAGGCTTATCTCCGAAAGACAGGGTTTGGCAAAGGCTTTGCCTAAACCAAGTTTAACCCATCTTTCTCAACCCACCTTAGGAAATGCCGAGTTTTCGAGGTTTACCCTTCGGGAAGGCGCATGGACTTCCCCCCGTTCCGCGGACGATTTACGGCTTGGGATTCAAGCCGTGCATTGCGGTGGTTGCGGGTTCGGTGTTGAACATATCCTCCTCTCGTAGTTGACGGGTGACAAGTAGGCGATGGACGAGTGCCGACGATGCGGGTTG